>JASKZU010000184.1 GCA_030147455.1 Planococcus sp. (in: firmicutes)
TCGCCGTATTGATTGCCCATTATACCGGTTTTCTTCAAATTGAAGGAGCAGCTTCTATTGCAATCGGCTTGATGATGTTTTATGTCGTTACAAAAGTATTTTTGGACAATGCACGCGGAGCTATCGGTGAGACCGATGAACAAATGGTTAATCATATTGCCCATCTGTTATCCGATCATCCGTCTGTCAAAGATATCCGGGAATTGGAAGTCATTAAAGAAGGAGAATTTCTCCATGTGGAAACACTGGTCGAAGTAGATCCTGATCTGACGGTGAGGCAAGCAGACGTTCTTCAAAATCAACTGGCTGAAATGATTTTAAGTCAGCCGAGTGTACAAGATGTCATCGTCTCACTCGACGCGGATGATGAAGAAACGCATTGGGTTCACATTAGCAACCGTCCAGACTCTCTTAAACAACCTGAATAAAAAAAGCGCGATGCACATGTGCATCGCGCTTTTCATGTTATAGAGACGCTTGAAGAATTTTCTCTACGTCTTGTCCGTTCAATTTATTAAAGTTGCCGAATTCACCATAGACAAGCGTTTTATCTACAATGTCTGCAAAGCGTGAATCGTCGATATCGTAGTCTTTCAAGCTGCTTGGAGCTCCAATGGAAGTCCAAAATTCAACCAAGCGGTCGATTCCTTCATTCGCAATTTGCTCATCGGATTTATCGGACGGATCGACTCCGAATACGCGAGTGGCCATTTGCGCGAAACGAGCCGGATTTACCGATACATTGTGGCGCATCCATTGCGGGAAGAGAATTGCCAATCCGCCTGCGTGTGGAATGTCGTAAATCGCCGATACTGCATGTTCGATATTATGTGATGCCCAGTCGCCGTTGTAACCCATTTGAAGGAAGTTGTTGAGTCCCATTGTGCCGGCAAAAAGAATGGTTTCACGGTGCTCGTAGCTTTCAA
This sequence comes from Planococcus sp. (in: firmicutes), assembly GCA_030147455.1. Taxonomy (GTDB): domain Bacteria; phylum Bacillota; class Bacilli; order Bacillales_A; family Planococcaceae; genus Planococcus. The sequence goes on from JASKZU010000184.1 coordinate 927, forward strand.
GGTCTTCCATCAGTTTTGGAGCGGCTTCAATTACTGCGCGGAGAACTCCTTCAATCATCTGGTCCTGCACAGGCGTATGCGTCGCATTGTGGTAATACTGTTCGAACATATGAGACATCATGTCTACTACGCCGTAAACCGTATGGTCACGCGGTACAGTTTTTGTGTAAGTTGGATCCAGGATAGAGAATTTCGGGAAAGTCAACGGGCTGCCCCATCCGTACTTTTCTTCTGTTTCTTCATTGGTGATAACAGAACCGGCATTCATTTCAGAACCTGTGGCTGCCAATGTCAACACTGTGCCAAACGGAAGCACTTCTTCAGGCGTTGCTTTGCGCGTCACAAAATCCCACGCGTCGCCATCGTATTTTGCTCCAGCTGCAATCAGCTTGGTGCAGTCGATAACAGAACCACCGCCGACAGCGAGCAGCACGTCGATATTTTCTTTTTTGCAAATTTCGATGCCGCGTTTAGCTGTAGACAAGCGCGGATTCGGCTCAACGCCGGACAGTTCGTGAACTTCTGCGCCGAGTTCATTTAACGTAGCTACGACTTCATCGTAAAGCCCGTTTTTTTTGATGCTGCCGCCGCCGTAAACAAGCAGCACTTTATTGCCGTATTGCGGAATTTCGTTTTTCAGTGCTTCTAACTGATCTTTGCCGAAAATTAATTTAACAGGATTATAAAAAGAAAATGCGTTCATTTAATCTCCTCCTACGAAATAGGTACAGGATTCATTATGAGTTTACGGCGTTGAAATTGCAAAAGATTGAGCACAAGAAAACCGCTTGGCAAGTGCCAAGCGGTTTTTCTTACACCCATCCGCGGAAGCGTGCAGCCTCTGCAGTTCTTCTTGCTCCTACCATATAAGCGGCAAGACGCATGTCGATATTGCGGGTGATGGCGACATTGTAAACGTTCTCGAATGCTTCCACCAATTTCTTCTCAAGCTTTTCGTCGACTTCCTCTTGCGTCCAGTAATAGCCTTGGTTGTTTTGTACCCATTCAAAGTACGAAACCGTTACTCCACCAGAGCTCGCCAATACATCAGGAACAAGCAAGATGCCGCGCTGCGTCAAGATTTTTGTTGCTTCAGCAGTTGTTGGCCCGTTCGCTGCTTCTACAACAATCGAAGCTTTAATGTCATGTGCATTTTCTTCTGTAATTTGGTTGGCAATAGCTGCCGGCACCAAAATATCACAATCGATTTCGAATAGCTCTTTGTTTGTGATCGTGTTGTCGAACAACGTTGTCACAGTGCCAAAGCTATCGCGGCGATCCAGTAAGTAGTCGATATCCAAACCGTTCGGGTCGTGAAGAGCTCCGTAGGCATCTGAAATACCGACAACTTTAGCGCCTGCATCATGAAGGAATTTCGCCAAAAAGCTGCCGGCATTGCCGAAGCCTTGAATGACGACGCGAGCGCCCTTCATGTCCAGTCCGCGTTTTTTTGCCGCTTCATTAATCACAATGGTGACGCCTTGGGCAGTCGCCTTGTCGCGGCCTTGCGAACCGCCGAGCACGATCGGCTTGCCTGTGATGAATCCTGGTGAGTTAAATTCATCAATCTTGCTGTATTCGTCGAACATCCAAGCCATAATCTGCGAGTTGGTGAAGACATCCGGTGCAGGAATGTCTTTGTTCGGCCCGACAATCTGGCTGATCGCGCGCACGTAGCCACGGCTCAGCTTTTCGATTTCGTGCATAGACATTTCACGCGGATCGCAGATAATGCCGCCTTTACCGCCGCCGTACGGCAAATCAACAATGCCGCATTTTAATGTCATCCACATAGAAAGCGCCATGACTTCTTCGCGGTTTACATCCGGGTGGAATCGGACTCCGCCTTTCGTAGGGCCGACTGCGTCGTTATGCTGGGCACGGAAACCAGTGAACACTTTGGTCTTCCCATCATCCATGCGGACCGGGATGCGCACCTCCATAATTCGCATCGGTTCTTTCAGAAGTTCGTACATCGAATCTTCGTATCCGAGCTTATCCAATGCAGTTTTGATAACACTCTGCGTTGACGTCAACAAGTTCAAGTTTTCAGCCATTGTTTAGTTTCGCCTCTTTGTATTTTAGTAATTACCCGCATCTAGTGTAACATGGCAAACTTTCATTTGCCACAACCATTGTTATTTTGCAAACACTTGCTGGATACGCTCGAGTGCCCAGTCCAACTCTTCTTTTGTGATGACAAGCGGCGGTGCAAAACGGATTACTGTGTCGTGCGTTTCTTTGCACAAAAGCCCAAGTTCTTTCAATTGTTCGCAGTAAGGGCGTGCCGCTTCTGTCAGTTCCATTCCGATGAACAATCCGCGTCCGCGCACTTCTTTGATGACCGGGTGATCGATTTTCTTCAACTCGTCCATAAAGTAAGTGCCAAGCTCCTGGGAACGCTCTGTTAGCTTTTCGTCTTTGAGAACGTTCATAGATGCAAGCGACACGGCACAAGCAAGCGGGTTTCCGCCAAACGTCGAACCGTGCGAACCTGGGTTGAAAACGCCAAGCACTTCGCTGTCGGCAACCACACATGAAATCGGGAATACTCCCCCGCCTAGTGCTTTGCCGAGAATGAACATGTCCGGGTTTACACCCTCCCATTCACATGCAAACATTTTGCCGGTACGCGCAAGGCCGCACTGGATTTCGTCGGCGATGAACAATACATTGTTTTCACGGCAAAGTTCACGCGCTGCTTTCAGGAATCCTTCTGGAGGCATGATGATGCCTGCTTCTCCTTGGATCGGCTCGATCAAGAATGCTGCGGTATTTGGCGTGATAGCTGCTTTTAACGCGTCCAAATCGCCGAATGGCACGATGTTGATGCCTGGGAGCATCGGGCCGAAGCCTTTGCGATATTCAGGGTCTGATGAAAGAGAGACAGCTGTCATCGTACGTCCATGGAAGTTGCCTTCGCATGCGATGATTTCCGCTTGCCCGTCAGCTACGCCTTTTACATCATATGCCCAGCGGCGAGCTGCTTTGACGGCCGTTTCGACCGCTTCCGCACCGGTGTTCATCGGCAAGGCCATTTCTTTTCCGGAAATTTGGCAGATCATTTCATACCAAGGGGCCAGCTGGTCGTTGTGGAAAGCGCGGGACGTTAATGTAACGCGGTCCGCCTGGTCTTTTAACGCTTGGATGATTTTCGGGTGGCGGTGGCCTTGGTTGACCGCCGAGTAAGCAGAAAGCATATCCATGAATTTGTTGCCTTCAGGATCTGTTACCCATACCCCTTCCGCTTGTGAGATGACGATCGGCAGCGGGTGGTAGTTTTTAGCTCCGTACTGTTCTGTTTTTTCGATAATCGTTTGCGATTGTGTCATTTCAAATTCCTCCTTAGTGTGAGGCAACCCTGGCTGATGCTAAACACTTCATTTGTTGGCATTATTCAGCTTAATGGCCGCCTTGTTAAAAAAGGCAGACTTGGAGTCTGCCTTTAGTGCATCATTATACCATTAAACGAATAATTAAAACATCTCAGATGTAATTTGTGCTTGCATATGCAACACAATGTAATCAGGACCGCCTGCTTTAGAGTCAGTACCGGACATGTTGAATCCGCCAAACGACTGATAGCCTACGATAGCGCCTGTGCATCCACGGTTAAAGTACAAATTGCCGACATGGAATTCTTCACGGGCATATTCGAGGTTTTCGCGGTTGTTAGTAATTACTCCGCCAGTCAAGCCGTATTCTGTGTTGTTGGCGATATCAATCGCTTCTTTAAAGTCTTTCGCTTTCATAAAGCCGACAACCGGTCCGAAGATTTCTTCCTGCATGATGCGGGCTTTAGGATCAAGGTCCGCAAAAACAGTCGGGTTGACGAAATAGCCTGTGGAATCATCTCCGTCGCCGCCTGCAACAAGACGTCCTTCGCCTTTGCCAATTTCGATATAATCCATGATTTTGTTGTAAGAATTTGAATCGATAACTGGCCCCATGTAATTGGATTGCTCTACTGGGTTGCCGATCGTCAACTGG
>JASKZU010000230.1 GCA_030147455.1 Planococcus sp. (in: firmicutes)
TATTTTGCTTAGTTGAACTAGCAAGCAGGAGTTCGAGTTGTAGAGAAGAATAGCAATGCCGTTTTTACGAATGTCACTTTACTATCCGCCGGCCCGCTTGGGGTTGAGCTTTCGCAATGAGGCAGGAAAGACGCCTGTCTCATTGCTTCGCTTCACCCATAAGCGCGAGCTGGCTCTAGATCGCTTTGGATGATAGTGAGTGAAAAAGATTGTTCGTTGTCGAAGAGATCTGTGACTGGTTATATTTTAATTGCATGAATGAACGTAAGAATATATTTATTTTCTGCTTTCCAACCCAAGAAAAACAAACCATTTCGTTTCCACACACTCACTAAAGACAGAGCGGAAACGGCTGACTCCTGGGGGATCAGCGGGACAGGTGAGACAACGGGGCGCGTTTTTTGCGCTGCCTTGGCTCAGCGCCCGCCCCCGGAAAGCAGCCGTTGGAGCGAAGTTTTACATGCAGTGCTATTTCTAATGCCGACTAAAGTAAGATCTAATACCTATACTGGAGTACTGCCTCTTCTTTAAATCAAAAAAAGCGTGCCGCAGGGGCACGCTTCTTTCATGCATTATTCAGCGTCGAAAACGTGGACTTTCTCCATTTTGTCGCCGTTGCTCATTGCTTTTGCTGTTTCGAGGCCTTTTGTTACTTGACCGAACACAGTGTGCACGCCGTCAAGATGCGGCTGTGAATCGTGAACGATAAAGAACTGGCTTGAACCAGTGTCTTTGCCGGCATGTGCCATTGAAAGGCTCCCTGGCTGGTGTTTACGCGGGTTGCCTTCTGTTTCACATTTGATCGTTTTGCCGCTGCCGCCCATGCCTGTACCAGTTGGGTCGCCGCCTTGGCTGACGAATCCTGGAATAACGCGGTGGAACACAACGCCGTTGTAGAAACCGGAGTTTGCCAGTTCCTCAAAGTTTGCAACTGTGTTTGGTGCTTCGTTCGGGAACAGTTCGAATTCGATTACTTCGCCGTTCTCCATATGGATGTGGCCTTTTTTTGCCATGTACAACATCTCCTTTTCGATTGGTTCATTCCCCAGTATATCGGCTTTTTCGCTCTATGCCTACTAAAAGGGGCTTACAAAGCTTTCAGGAATCCGCCGTCCACGACGATGGATTGCCCCGTCACGTATGAGTTGGCAGGAGAAGCCAAAAAGACAACCGTACGGGCAAATTCAGCAGGTTCGCCCAATCGGCCGCTTGGAATTTGGGCTTCCGTATTTTTCAGCGCCTGCTCAGTGGAAATGCCTTGCCGGTCTGCAGCCGCCTGCGTCAGTTCAGCAACACGGTCAGTGGAAATTTTTCCAGGGCCAACCGTATTAACGAGAATGTTTTCTTTTGCGACTTCACGCGCCAATGTTTTGGCAAAACCGACCATGCCAGTGCGCATCGTATTGGATAGGATCAGCCCGTCAATAACTTCTTTAGTAGAAGAAGAGGAAACATTGACGATGCGGCCGAATTGCTGTTCTTTCATATAAGGAAGCACTTCGCGGCACGTGCGGATATAGCTTAGTAGATTTTGGTCAAAGGCGGCATACCAGTCTTCATCGCTCATGTCGCTAAAACCGCCTGCTTTTGGCCCGCCAGTATTGTTGACGAGGACATCGATGCGGCCGAATTGTTGGTGCGCTTGGCTGAACAAATCTTTGATTTCTTCGCCTTTGGACATGTCGCAGGAAAATGCATATACCTGTTCATTGCCGCTTTCTTTTCTTAGTTCAGCGGCTGTTTGTTCGATCGTCTCTTTTGTACGGCTGGAGATGACAACAATTGCCCCTTCATTGGCAAACTCCGATGCGGTCGCTTTTCCAAGCCCTTTGCTGGCGGCCATGACGACAACTACTTTCCCTTTTAACCCAAGTTCCACATTCCTCATCCTTCCCATTTGGTTCCTGCTTTCAGTTTACGATAGAATAAGGAAGATGAACATGCTTGTTTCGGATTTCCGTCATAAGTCCAATGGCGGCAACCCCGTGTAGATATGATAGGATAGATATATTGATTAGATTAGGAGTGTTGGAAATGGAAGAGCGTGAAATTTTCGATATTACAATTATCGGCGGCGGGCCAACCGGCTTGTTTGCATCGTTTTACGGCGGCATGCGAAAAATGAAAGTGAAGATTCTCGACAGCCTGCCGCAACTCGGTGGACAATTGATGGAGCTTTACCCAGATAAGTTTATCTACGACATCGGAGGATTCTCAAAAGTCTTAGCCAAAGATTTGGTGGACAACCTGGTCGAGCAGGCGCACTATGGCGATCCGTCAATTTGCCTGGAAGAAACCGTGGCAGCGGTGGAACGTGAAGAAGAACATTTTGTCATTACGACAGACAAAGGCACACATTACTCGAAAGCGATCTTGCTGACAGCTGGCGTTGGTGCCTTCCAGCCGCGCAAACTAGCGGTAGACGGAGCAGAAGCTTTTGAAGGTATCTCACTGCACTACGGCGTAAAAGATTTGACGATGTTCAGCGGCAAGCAAGTGGTTGTTCTCGGTGGCGGCGATTCGGCTGTCGACTGGGCGATGATGCTGGAAAACGTAGCTTCTAAAGTGACGCTAAGCCATCGCCGCGAAAAAATGACGGCGCACGAAGCAAACGTCGATACTATGCTGCAATCCACAGTCGATGTGAAAAAGCCTTACAACGTGAAAGAACTGGTTGGTGAAAACGGCCAAGTTCGTGAATTGGTTCTTGAGGACAAAGATGGCAATGAAGAACGCTTAGCGGTCGATCACGTCGTCGTCAACTACGGAAACATTACATCGCTTGGGCCGATCAAAGAATGGGGCCTTGAGATGGAGAAAAATGCGGTCATCGTCAACTCTAAAATGGAGACGAACATCCCGGGTATTTATGCTGCAGGCGATATTGCTACGTATGACGGTAAAGTGAAATTGATCGCTGTCGGATTTGGCGAAGCGCCAACAGCCATAAACAATGCAAAATCTTATTTGGATCCAAAATCCCGCGTGCAGCCTTTGCACAGCACAAGCGTATTCAAATAAATCGAAAAACCCCTGAAAGCTGATAAAGCTTTCAGGGGTTTTTTATGGTCAAGATGATCGATCCTTTTGGCGCTGAACGAGAATTGGGTCCCGGCTGGCGGTTCTCAAAAAAGCGGCGCCCATTAGCAAAACTACGATGGAAAATGGGAGTGCAGCAATGATCAAGGAATTTTGCAGTCCTTGTGTACCGCCGCTGTAGATGACGATGGCTGCGACGGCTGATTGAATCAGGCCCCACGTGATTTTTACCAGATTCGGCGGATTCAGCAAGCCGCCGGTTGTCTGCATGCCAAGAACAAATGTGGCAGAATCTGCAGAAGTGATAAAGAAGATGGCTATGACAAATAAAGTCATCACCGCCATCAGCGTGCCGAGCGGATAATGCTGCAGGACACCGAATGTCGCTGTTTCTAAACTGTAATCAGAGATTTTTGCGATTCCGTTTTGTTCCAAGTTCAATGCCGAAACGCCGAACACGGAGAAAAACAGAAAACAGACAAGTGAAGGAACGACCAATACGCCAAGCATAAATTCACGTACGGTGCGCCCGCGCGATATGCGCGCAATGAATATGCCGACAAATGGAGCCCAAGCGATCCACCATGCCCAGTAAAAAACAGTCCAGTTATCGACCCAGCCGCGCCGATCTTCATTAAGGGGTTCCAGATGAAAACTCATAGTAAGGAAATCAGCGAAATAACCGCCGATCGAACTGACGAACATATTAAGGATGTAAAGCGTTGGCCCGACGATGAGCAGGATGATGAGCAAAACAAAAGCCAGCACCATATTGATGTTGCTCAAGTATTTTATGCCCCGGCCAATGCCGGACCAGGCTGAAATAATAAACAACAATGTGGCTATGGAAAGAATCAATAATTGAAAAGGAAATGTATTCGATGTACCGAACAGGAACGACAGTCCTTCATTTAATTGCGCAGAACCAAACCCGAGTGTAGAAGCAACGCCGATAACAGTAGCCAGTACCGCAAGAACATCAATCAGCTTGCCGAGCCAGCCGCCCATAAGTTTTTCCCCGAAAAGAGGAATTAATGTTGCGCTGATCAACCCGGGGGCACCGTTATGGAATTTGGCGTAAGCAAGTGCCAGAGCCACCAATCCATAGACAGCCCAAGCATGAATACCCCAATGGAAAAAAGAAAATTGCAGGGCTTCCATAATGGCGTCATCCGATCCCAGTTCGGAACGGGGAGCGCTGATAAATGCATGTGAGATTGGTTCGGCTGTTGTCCAAAATACCAATCCCATGCCCATGCCTGCTGAAAAAAGCATGGCGAACCATGACAGCAGGCCAAACTCCGGCTCGTCTCCGGCTTTTCCGAGCTTGATATCGGCAAAGCGGGAGAAGATCAGATATAGGCAAAATACAAGGATAATAAATACAGAAGCGAGGTAATACCAGCCGAATGTGGTGGAAATCCAAGCGGTTAGGGCACCGGTTTGCGTTTGAAAGCCTTCCGGCGAGAACAGCCCCCAAGCAACAAGAGCTAAACAAACTATAATAGATGCCCCGAAAACGACAGTGACATTTTTCAAATAAGCTCCTCCTCATCAAATATCATATTAACGGCAACAGTTTAGAGCTTGCCGTAATCTCTTATTCCCCAACTAAGCGGCATTAATCCGATACATTGCTAATAATATAGAAGGAAAAAGGCGCCGCTGCAGTAAAAAACTTAATAAGACTGAATAATCTGCTTTATTACACACTGTCATATTTGAAAGTTTGGCGTAATGTAATTGTTAAGTTTGAGTGGTCGTCCTGTCATGTTCTTGAAATACCAGGATGTTATAGTATGTCTTGTGTTAGTGAAAAGGAGGAATTTCAATTTATGAAAAAGCAAATCGTTACACTAACGGCAATCGCAGCATTAAGTGTAGGCGCGGCAACTACAGCAAGCGCTAATTCATCGTATACAGTCCAGCAAGGTGACACACTTTGGGGAATCTCACAAGAAAAGAACGTTTCAGTCCAAAACCTAAAAAACTGGAACGACCTATCATCTGACTTGATCTTCCCGAATGAAACACTTGCCGTTGAAGGTAAAGCACAAGCATCCGAGAAAAAATCATCAGCAGAATCATCTGGATCTGCATCTACTTACACAGTTAAAAGTGGAGACACACTATTTAAAATCGCATCTGCCCACGGCATTTCATTAGATCAATTGATGAGCTGGAACAACTTGTCCGGCCACACAATCTATCCAGGCCAGGAATTTGCAGTTAAAGGCGCAGCAGCTAAAGCAGCAGCACCAGCCCAAAAAGCGGCTCCTGCCCAAAAAGCAGCACCAGCTCAACAAGCGGCTCCTGCTCAAAAAGCAGCGCCAGCCAAATCAGCAGCACCAGCTCCAAAACCAGCAAGTGCACCAGCTGCAGCAAAACCGGCAGCAGCTTCTACACAATCAGGTAAAGAAATGACAGTATCTGCAACAGCTTACACAGCTTATTGCGCAGGCTGCTCAGGAATTACTCGTACAGGCATCGACTTGCGTTCGAACCCGAATCAAAAAGTAATCGCTGTTGACCCTACTGTTATCCCACTAGGTTCAAAAGTATGGGTTGAAGGCTACGGAACAGCAATCGCTGGAGATACTGGCGGAGCAATCAAAGGAAACAAAATCGACGTCTTTATCCCAACACAAGGCGAAGCTTTGAACTGGGGACGTAAAAACATCAAAATTAAAGTTCTAGACTAATCGAATAAAGCTACAAAGCCGAGGTGACCATTCCCTCGGCCTTTTTTTATTAAATTTTTTAGAGGCAGCAAACAGATTTATGAATATATATGCTTAGTCTTTAGAAAAAATCCACAAAACCATTGAAATCAATAAAAAGAGGCATATAATGTGGGATATAGTTATTAAATTTTCATAATTTTTTATGAGAAATAGGAGGCGCAAATAATGGCAGAGAAAAAGAATGTTTCCAGACGTGACTTTCTGAAAACTTCAGGAGTTGCTGCAGGCGCACTTGTCGGCGGCGGGATCATCGGTGGATTGATTGGCGCCAATACGCGGCAAGACGCGGCTGCTCCAATTACTGGAGAAGCGGGCCACGGAGGTGGCAGCGATACAGGCACCAGTGTTCGCGGGTTGCAGTTTTTCAAGAACGCAACTGAGTTTGCGGTTCTTGAGCAGGCGACAGAGCGTATTTTTCCGGAAGATGATTTAGGGCCTGGCGCGATTGGGCTTGGTGTACCGTTCTTTATCGATCATCAGCTTGCCGGCAGCTACGGCGAGAATTCGCGTGAATATATGCAGCCTCCATTTGAAGTAGGAGAAGCGACGCAAGGCTATCAAAGCCGTTTAAAGCGCAATGATTTGTTCCGGCAGGGGCTGCAGAAAATGCAGCAGGAAGCGCAAAGCCGTTTTAACGCCAACTTTGTAGACCTGGAAGGCGGACAAATGGACGAAATTCTAACAGCTTTTCAAGAAGACGAAATCGAGATGCAGGCCACTTCCTCACAATTCTTTTTCCGTTTGCTTCGGCAAGCGACATTGAACGGTGCTTACGCCGATCCGATCTACGGCGGCAACCAGAACATGGATGCTTGGCGCATGAAAGGATTCCCGGGACATCGGGCTTCCTATATTAACGATATTGAAAAAGAAGAATTCGTTGCAATGGATCCACATTCGGTTGGAGACATGCTGAAATAATAAAGGGGGGAACCATGAATGGCTACTACGCTCGATAAAGTAGATGTGGTAACGGTAGGAGTCGGCTGGACAGGCGGCATTGTTGCGCTCGAATGCGCAAAAGAAGGATTAAAAGTAGTTGGCCTTGAACGCGGGAAAGATCGTTCGACAGCAGATTTTTCGATGGTCCACGATGAATACCGCTACGCGATCCGCTACGAATTGATGCAGGATTTATCGAAAGAAACCATTACGTTCCGCAACACCCGCGACCAGCGGGCATTGCCGATGCGCCAGATGGGTTCGTTTTTGATCGGGGAAGGGCTGGGTGGATCCGGTACACACTGGAATGGCCAGAACTGGCGCTTTTTGCCGTATGATTTTGAAATCAAAACGATGACCGATGCCAAATACGGCGCCAACAAACTGTCAGATGAATACATGCTCCAGGACTGGGGCATTACGTACGACGAGCTGGAACCTTATTTCGATAAATTTGAAAAGACAGCAGGCATTTCCGGGGAAGACAAAAATCCGTTCTGGGGCAAGCGTTCTTCGGACTATCCAACCCCGCCAATGAAAAAAACACCGTTGCTTGCCAAGTTTGAAACGGCTACGAGCAATCTTGGCTACTCGCCTTTCATGATGCCTTCAGCCAACTTGTCGGAAGCATATGAAAATCCGGATGGCCAGCAAATCAATGCATGCCAGTATTGCGGATTCTGCGAACGCTTTGGCTGTGAGTACGGGGCGAAGACGTCTCCGGAAATCACTGTCGTTCCAGCAGCGCGTGAAACGGGGAATTACGATGTGCGCTTTAACGCCAACGTCGTAGAAGTAGTGAAAGAAGGCGACCGTGTAACCGGCGTACGCTATTACGATACTATGACGTTCGAAGAGTTTATTCAGCCGGCGGATGTGGTCGTCTTGACAAGCTATATGATGAACAATGCGAAATTGCTGATGGTATCTGAAATCGGCGAAATGTACGATCCGGAAACAGGCCGCGGCACTCTCGGCAAAAACTATGGATACCAAATCCTTCCTGGAGCTTCAGGGTTCTTTGAAGAACAAATGAATGTTTATATGGGAGCCGGTGCACTCGGCATGACGATCGATGACTTTAACGGGGATTCGTTCGACCATAGCGACTTGGACTTTATCCATGGTGCCAGCTTGTCCATGACCCAAACGGGCAGCCGCCCGATTGCAAGCAACCCGCTGCCGCCAGACACGCCGGCGTGGGGAGCAGAATTCAAGAAAGCGTCTATTGAGAACTACTCGCGGACGCTGTCAGTAGGCGGGCAAGGGGCGTCCATGCCTCACCGCGACAATTATATGTCACTGGACAGCCGCTATAAAGATGTTTACGGCGTACCGCTGCTGCAATTGACATATAACTTTACTGACCAGGACCGTGCCTTGCACAAATACTTGACTGAAAGATCTGTAGAAATCATGCAGGAAATGGGAGCTAAAACAGTCGTTGGCAGTAATCCGATTTCGGATTACGACATCGTGCCTTACCAAACGACGCACAATACAGGCGGAACAATCATGGGTGCAGATCCTGAGACAAGTGTCGTCAATAACTACTTGCAGCATTGGGATATGGAAAACCTGTTTGTCGTAGGTGCCGGAAACTTTGCGCATAACAGCGGGTATAACCCAACCGGAACAGTAGGGGCGCTGGCTTATCGCTGTGCAGAAGGCATCATCAAATATAGCCGCGAAGGCGGATCATTAGTGTAAATTGTGAGGAGGAGAAAAAATGGGTGGATTAGCTTCTATTGGCGTACCGGGATTAATTATCATTTTGGTCATTGTACTCATTATTTTCGGACCAAAAAAACTGCCGGAAATCGGCGGAGCAGTCGGCAAAACATTCTCGGAATTCAAGCGTTCGACAAAAGGCCTTATGGATGACGACGAAGATGAAAAAGAGAAAAAAGAAGTGAAAGAAACAAAGAAAACCGATAGTTTGTGAAGGTGGTTAAATGGATCCGTACGGAGAACGCAAACTGATCAGTCCGTTGCATAAGAAAAAGGAAAGTGCAGATCCGGCACAGGACAGCCAGAAAGCGGAGGCTGAAGCAGCCCCTGAGACAGGCGGCAAGAAGGCGGCAGGACAAACACCGCCCCCACCGCCGCCTCCGGAAAATCCCCAGGAAAACATTGAAACTTTGGTCGACCATTTAGGCGATTTGAGAAAGCAGTTGATCAAGAGCGTGTTCGTTTTTGTTTTCTTTCTTGTGCTTGTTTTTTCGACCTTGAATTTTTGGTTTCCGTACATTGTAAAGGGGAATGATCTGGTTATCTTAGGGCCGCTTGAAGTCGTGAAGTTCTACACGTCCATCTCCGCTACGATGGCGCTCGGCTTGTCGCTGCCTTTCCTGATTCATTTTCTGTGGCAGTTTGTAAAACCTGGTCTTGAAGAAAAAGAAGCCCGCTTTTTAGGGTTGTACTCGCCAGTTATGCTGTTGTTGTTCGTTCTCGGGGTTTCGTTCGGTTATTTTATTGTCAATCCGCTCAGCTACCAGTTTCTTATTGGGCTGGGAGCCGCTAATTTTGATGTAATGATTTCTGCGAATGAATATATCCATTTTTTAATCATGACGACGATGCCGCTCGGCCTGTTGTTTGAAATGCCGATC
>JASKZU010000258.1 GCA_030147455.1 Planococcus sp. (in: firmicutes)
CAGGCAAGCGGATCGGCACACCATCCGAATTGATCTTGTTCGAGCGTGGTGCATCCGATCACGTATCGTTCCATGAAGGAGGCATTCCGGCAGTCAACTTTATCCGCCGGGAACCTGGCACAGCCAACCTGGAGCCTTATTACCATACGCCGCTTGATACGATTGAATATATCAGTGCAGAGCGCTTGAAAGAAGCAGGCGACCTGATCGGCGCCTCCGTTTATCACTTGATTCGAAAATAACTTAACCCAAAAGGAGCGATAATCGAATGAAAAAGAACTTAGAACCAGTTGAAACCAAAGCAAAGCGAATGAAAAAAGGATTGCTCAGTTATACATTGGCCGGAGCACTCGTTTTGAGCGTTTCACCGATTGCATTGCCGGTCGCAGATTCAGGAATCAGCAGCACGGTCTATGCAAACGGCAACTCCGGAGCAGCCCACGATCAGAAAATCGTCAACCGTGTGGATGCTGAACGGGCGATCGAACACGTGCGTTACTTGTCAGAAGAAATCGGTTCTCGTCCCGGCGGGCTAGAAGGCGAAAAACAAGCGGCGGACTATGTCGCAAACAATCTGAAAAGCCAAGGTTTTGACGTGGAATATCAATATTTTCCGGTAGCGGACCAGTTTATTGCGGACGTTGCATTTTCTGACGGGACCGTCTGGGAAATGGGCGCAGCGCCGAATGCCAAAATCAGCACAGAGGCAGTCGAAGCTAACGTGGTTTATGTAGAGGGCGGATTGAACGCGGCGGATTTCCCGGCAGACACATCGGGTAAAATTGTAGTGCTGACACGTGAAGCATCTGTTGCTTCCTACCGCATTCAAGTCGATAACGCAGTCAAAGCGGGCGCAGCAGGCGTCATTTTGCAAAGTGTAGTTGGCGGGCGTGGCAACTACGGTTCCGCATTTAACCCAAGCCTGACGCAACGTTATGATGTGCCGGTTTACGGCGCAGCGTATATTCAAGGAGAATGGCTGAAAGAGCAGCTGGCAGAAGGACCGGTTTCACTGAACCTGACGGCAGTGCATCATTCGAATCTGCAGTCAGTCAACGTGATCGGCACGAAAAAAGCCAAATCGAAAAAAGGCAACGGCAAAGAAGTATTGCTGACAGCCCACATGGACAGCGTAGTCGGTGCACCGGGAGCAAATGACAACGCATCAGGCGTCGGGCTCATGCTGGAACTTGCCCGTGTATTCAAAAGCTACAATACCGATAAAGACATGAAGTTTATCGCGTTCGGCTCGGAAGAACGCGGCCTGCTTGGTGCGAGATATTATGTCGATCAATTGACTCAAGCGCAGCGCGACAACATCGAAGCGGTGTACAACCCAGACATGGTAGCGACAAGTTATGACAAAGCGAAAAACCTTTACGCGATGACTGTGGACGGCAGCAAAAATGTCGTTACTGAATCAACTGTCGCAGCAGGAGCGCGGCTTGGGAACTCGGACATTCTGCCGGGGCAGTTTGGCTCGAGCGACCATGTACCGTTCCACAATGCCGGCATTCCAGCAGCTTTGTTTATCTGGATGGGCATCGACAGCTGGGATCCACTTGTTTACCATATCGAAAAGGTATATCACACGCCTCAGGATACAATTGAAGATAATGTTTCTGAAGAGCGTATGCAGTCAGCGCTCGAAATCATTGGAGCCGGCCTCTTTGATGTCGTGCGAAAAGATGTGCCAGGTGTGAAGAATTAATCTGAATCCAATCCTTTTAACAAGCGAAACCCACGCTCGGGCCGAATTCGAGCGTGGGTTTTTTTGTCGATCTGTGTGCTCCGTAATTTTAAAGCGGAGGGATAGGAATCCAGGAAAGCTCGTCGAATATCTATAGTGCAAAGCGCAGTAAATAGGGAGGAACGGAAAATGGGCATTGACGTGATCAGGCATTCCGAATGGGCAGACACAAAGTTTACGCTGCATTTAATCTCGCAAATCATGGGCAAGATCAAGTTGGAAACCGCACAGCAAGAGCCGCAGTGGGCACACGTCGCATTGACAGTTACCCCAACCGGTTTCTCCACAGGCTTGTTGTTCCATGAGGACAAAACGTTTCAAGTCGAAGCTGATATTCAAGCAAGCGAAATCCGGATTTCTGGAGAAGGCGATATCCAAACTGTCGAATTAGCGCATTCCAAATCGATCAAGCGGTATTTCGAGGAGATTTTCAGCGCCTTGGCATCTCTTGGCATCGAGCTGACAATCAACCCGAAACCACAGGAAATGGCTTACCAAAGCTTGATGAACGAAGACGATGCACCGCTGGCATTCAATCGCGAGGACGCACTAAAAGGGCTGAAGCTGTTTCAGTTTGCGCTGCGCGAGCAATTGAAATTTGTGGCGCCGATGCGCTGCCGGAAAATGAAGCCGGCTTTGTTCTGGGGGACGTTTGATGTGTCGCTGCTAATTTTGCACGGCGTCCGTGAACCGTTTCCTGTCGACAAGGTAATCGAAAAAGCTGCGTTCGATGAGCAAATGATCGAGTATGGTTTTTGGCTCGGGGATGACAATGTCGATGTGCCGTCGTTTTTCGTACTGCCTTATCCGTTTATCAACCGCGAGCTGGATGCTGCTTCTTTAAAGCCGAAACACGCTTATTACGACGCTGCATTGAGTGAGTATTTTCTAAGCATCGAGCATGTTGCAGCAAACAAAGACCCGAGTGCTGAACTTCAGGATTTTTTCCGTTCTACATTTGATATTTTGATTGGTGAACTTGGCTGGCAAGGCTGCGACTATTATTTCATCCCTCTGGATATGCCGGTGCAACCTTCAAAAAAGTAAATCAAAAACCAGAAACC
>JASKZU010000268.1 GCA_030147455.1 Planococcus sp. (in: firmicutes)
ACACCAAGTGCAGAAAGCTGTGCTCCGACCGCCGAAGGCGACCATCGCAAAAGCCGTTCTCGCGCCAAGGCGCTCGTGACGTCTATTGTTGACGTTTTGCTGTTCAGTTTTCAAGGTTCATGTTTGCTGTCGTTCCTGACGACTCTTATTATATTAAAGCATGTCTGCAAGAAAGTCAACAGCTTTTATTAATTAAATTATATTTAAAAACCTTTCTACTATCTCCCTTATTTTATCCAAGAAAAAAAGAAGCTAATCCACCCTTTTAGCTAAGGGTTTTTCAGCTTCCTTCTATAGATAGAAGTTTTATCCTAATGAACTTTAAAAGTTATAGAGATATCATTAATCAGAATATTTACCATTTACTAATCGTTCAGGAAAGTTCCCGTCGGCCTTCTAATGCCTTAGACAAGGTTACTTCATCCGCATATTCTAAATCTCCGCCTACCGGAAGCCCATGCGCAATACGCGTTGTGCGGATGCCCGATGGACGGACAAGCCTTGAAATATACATGGCGGTTGCTTCACCTTCTATAGTAGGATTGGTCGCCAGAATCAATTCTTTTACTTCTTCATCTTGAAGACGCGTGAGAAGAGATGGAACATTGATATCTTCTGGGCCAATTCCATCCATTGGAGAAATAGCTCCTTGAAGCACATGATACAAACCGGTGTAGTCACGCATTTTCTCCATGGCAATAACATCTTTAGGATCCTGCACAACACAAATCATGGATCGGTCGCGGCTGGAATCCTGGCAGATCTGACATGGATCCACATCGGTAATATGGCCGCATACTGAACAAAAGCTCAGATTGCGTTTGGCATCGACCAGGGCTTTCGCAAAATCGAGTACCGTGTCTTCTTTCATGCCAAGTACAAAAAACGCCAGACGGGCCGCTGTTTTCGGCCCGATTCCTGGCAGTTTCATAAAACTCTCCATCAATTTTGAAATCGGTTCAGGATAGTGCATTATCGCTTACCTCCTAGAACATGCCCGGGATATTCAAGCCTTTCGTGAATTGACCCATTGTGGAATTCGCATGCTCATCCGCTTTTTTAAACGCTTCGTTTGTTGCTACGATCAATGTATCCTGCAGCATTTCAACATCTTCCGGATCGACGACTGCCGGATCCAAAGCAATGTCCAATACTTCTTTATGGCCAGAAACCGTCACTTTAACCATTCCGCCGCCTGCAGTTCCCTCAAACTTCAATGTGCCAAGCTCTTCTTGAGCCTCTGCCATTTGTTTTTGCATTTTCTGCATTTGTTTCATCATGCCTTGCATATTTCCTCCACCGCGCATAATTGGTTCCTCCTCAAATTTTGTATTCGTTAATCGTCATGAACTTCGACAAAATCCTTGCCGAAGAGCCGCTCCGCTTCTGAAACAAACGGATCTTCTTCTTGGCTTGCCCCTTCAGCAGAAAATGGGTTTTCCTCTTGCTCATCAGAACCCTGGTCATCTGCTTCGTTTTTCAAGCCATTGTTGCGGATAAACTCTTCACGGATTTTCAGCCAATTGGCATCCGGTACATAAACCGGCGTGTATGCTTTGCCTGTGTACTGCTCAAGCAACTGGCTGAACGCCGCCGCAAACGTTTGATTTTCAGAAGCCATTTGGCAATGAATATCATACTTGAATTTTAACACAAAAGCATCCGGGGATGCCGCCACCGGCTCTGCATCATTCAGCAGGGCTGCATGCGAACGCTGCAGCTGGCCCATTACGGTCGCCCAATTGGTTTTAATCGCCTGGATATCCGGCTTGGTCGCATTTTTCAATACTTCCTGAATGCGGCCGGTTGGAATCTTGAAGGCACTTTGCACACGCTGACGCTTTTTCTGTTCTGCTTGCGGCGCCGCACTCGCCGCTCCCCCGCCATCTCTCATTTGCTGCTGCAGCTCACGCACCAACTGCTCAAGGCTTGCCACCTTTGCTTCGAGTTCAGGAGAAGGAGCACTGTTTCCGATTGTCTGGACCGGCGCGTCTGCTTGAACCATTTTCAAGAGCGCCGTTTCCATGTAGATTTTTGTATGGTTGGAAAAACGCATTTCCTGCTGGGTTTTCGTCAACACTTCGATCCAGTTGTAAAGTGTAGCTGCCTCAAATTGCTTGGCCAGTTCTTCAAAACGGGGTTCGAAAGCCGCAAGCTCCAGCATGTCCTGCAATGCCGGCGCCGTTTGAATCAGCAATAAATCACGGAAAAACGTGATAAAGTCTTCAACTAGACGTACCGGGTCTTTTCCGTCGCGCACCAATTGTTCCAACAATGTAAGCGCTTGGCCGATGTCTTTTTCGATCAGCGCTTCCGCAATCCCATAAAACATATCCTGGCTGATTGATCCTGTGACCAGCAGGGCATCTTCCAGCGTCATTTCATCGCCGCTGAACGAGACTACCTGATCCAGCAAACTGAGGGCATCGCGCATTCCGCCTGCCGCTGCCTGTGCAATCACTTTCAGGACTTGTTCATTATATGGAATTTCAGCATCGTTCAATATAGTAATCATGCGTGCCACAATATCCACTTGCGTGTGGGATTTAAAGTCAAAGCGCTGGCAGCGGGATATGATCGTCAGCGGCAATTTATGCGGCTCTGTCGTCGCCAAAATAAAGACGACATGTTCGGGTGGTTCTTCCAATGTTTTAAGCAGCGCATTAAATGCGCTGTTCGATAACATATGCACTTCATCAATGATATAAACCTTGAACCGGGAATTGGCTGGAGAAAAACGGACTTTTTCGATAATGTCGCGCATTTCTTCGACGCGGGAATTGGATGCCGCATCAAATTCGATGACATCGGTATTCGATCCTTCATCGATGCTTCGGCACGAAGAGCATTCGTTGCATGGTTCTGCTGCAGGCGCCTGCTCGCAGTTCAGCGCCTTGGCGAATATTTTCGCCGCACTCGTCTTTCCGGTTCCACGGGGGCCCGAGAATAAATAGGCATGGGTGGTTTTATCATAAAGGAGAGCATTCTGAAGGGTTTGTTTGACATGCGTCTGGCCGGTCATTTCCGAGAAATTCCGCGGTCTGTACACACGGTAAAAAGCTTGATACGCCACCTTGTTCTCCCCTTTTAAAAAGTCTTTATTCCGTCCTTCCATTATACCATAAAAAGACCTTGTTCCCGAATCATTTCACGGGGCAATCTGCTCCCCAGACAGAAAAAAACCTGCCCGCAGATTGCGGACAGGTTGGGAATATTTAAGTTTTTGCCGTGCACCTTTCTTCGACTGCTGCACACAAGCGTTACCCATGTCGTTGGCTCGATCTAGGCGACCCCGCGGCACATAAGAAGGACCACTTAATGCTGCTTCCTTCCGGACCTGACATGGTTCATGGGTTCTCATTGCGCAGGACCCAGATGTCAACACTACGTGCATGAGGCAGACCTTGCATACAAACAGCCTCAGAAAGGAATTCAGTCCTGCTAGAGCGGATTGCAGGTTACAGGACACCGCTACCTTCCCACCTAGCACGGCATTTACTAGTATACGGATTACTGAAGGAAAAATCAAACATAAAGTAAAACAAGCCTCCACCACATTGGCAGAGGCTTGTTATGTTATTGCTGGATGCTAACATCCTTCAATTGATAGATTCCTGAAGTATCGATAGAGAATCCAGTTACGTTATCGGATACGCCATTCAAATACTCTGTATGGACAAGGAATGCCATCGGTGCGTCATCTGTTAGAAGTTGTGCAACTTCTGCATAGATTTCTTCACGTTTTGCCGTATCGGCCTCTCTGCGCCCTTCTTCAAGAAGTTCATCGACTTCTGCATTCTCATAGAAAGAACGGTTGCCGGGGTTCCCTTTTTGTGAAGAATGGAACAATGCATACATGCCATAGTCAGCATCGCCAGTCGGGTTGGACCAGCCAAGGATGAACATGTCATGCTCGCCCGCTGCTGTCTGGTCTAGGTAAGCACCAAATTCCATCACGTTGATCGATACGTCAATGTTCAATTCAGCCAAAGCTTCTTGAACCAAAACAGCGATCGATTGACGCTGCGGGTTGTCATTTGTCCAGATAGACGTTGTAAATCCGTCCGTCATGCCTGCTTCTTCAATCAATTCACGCGCTCTGTCCATGTCGAATTCCACTGCATCGATATCATCTGAATAACCGAAAATTCCTGGTGCAAGCGGACCGTTCGCAGGGATCGCAAATTCATCGTAGACGCCTTCAATGATGGCTTGGCGATCGATTGCATACGAAATTGCCTGGCGCACTAATGGATCATCAAAAGGTTCTTTTTCTGTGTTAAAGCCAAGGTAAGCCAAGCTCGAAGATGGCGTCTGCAAAACTGAGGCAGAACCTGAGTTATTGATGCGCTCTACTTCGTTCGGCTGAACTGGATCAATAATGTGGACGTTGCCAGTTTCAAGATCTGCTGCACGCACTTGCGAATCCGGTACAACGCGGAAAGCAACAGAGTCAACATTTACCGGCTCATTCCAATAGTTTTCGTTTTTCACAAGCTTGATTTCAGTTCCTGCGTTCCAAGAATCAAATTCAAAATACCCTGTGCCTACCGGGTTTTCCGAAACGACTGAACCTGGATCTGCTCCACCTTCTAATGCTTCATAGTCTTCTGCGATAGAAGCAGGAGAAATCATGCCGCCGCCATTATGGGACAAGTGGGCAAGCAATGGAGAAAATGGATATTCTGTTTTGATTTCGACTTCATATTCGTCGATTGCATTTACTTCCGTAACCATTTCGTATAGGAAGAAACGCGGAGATGCCACTTCTTCGTCACGGATACGGTCCAAGTTCGCTTTTACCGCTTCTGCGTTAAAAGCTTCCCCATCATGGAACGATATGCCTTCGCGCAATTGGAACGTCCATGTAGTTTCATCTACTTGCTCCCAAGTTTCAGCAAGTCCAGGAACGATCTCGTTGTTTTCATCACGATTAACCAATGTTTCAAAGATGTTTTCCTGTACGACTGAAGATGGTACATCGTTCGATCCATGTGGATCCAGTGATGAAGCATCAGACATAACCGCAATTACCAAATCGCCGCCTGCTACCGCTTCTTGTTCCGGAGCGTCTCCGCCTTCAGAACCGCCCGTTCCTTCTGTCTCGTCTCCGCCGCCCCCAGCACATGCAGCTAGAACCATGGCCAACATCAGCACCATGAGAAAAGCCCAGAGCGACCTTTTAGATTTCGTCATCTTGTTTCCCCCCTGCTTATGATAGTTGAAGAATACTACCAAAGAACATAATATTCTGACAACAATATATCATACGTCCCTAGGGCAGACAAGGTAAAAAATATTATCTAAATATATATTCATGGTAATAAATCCCTATTTACCTATATGACTATAGTTTAGTCGACGGACTCATAGTTTCGGCAAATCGTTTTCGTTATATTTATATAGTTTTTAATTTATTGCATTTACATGACAACTATTTCACATATTACAGATCGCCTATCATTTTTTTTTAGAATCGGATAAACTTATAAAAACCAAAAATATAACAATTTAGAATTGTGAAAAAAGGGGTGTTTTTGAATGGCTGAAGAAACAGTGAATAATCCCGTCACTGCGAAACGAGTCAATCCGCGTGTGGAAAGTTATAAGCAATTTTGGCGGCGGTTGGCAAAAAATAAAGCAGCGGTAACTGGCGGGGTATTGATTATCTTTGTTGTGCTGATGGCTTTTATCGGTCCTTGGCTCATCACGACGTTCACCGACTTTCGTCCAAACCAAACCGATCTGGCAAACAAATTACAGGGTCCTTCCGCTGCACATTGGTTCGGCACCGATAGCTATGGACGCGATATTTTTACCCGTGTGATCTTCGGGGCTAAATTGACGCTTTATGTTGGCTTTTTCTCAGTATTTATCGGGGGCGTCATCGGTGTTATTTTCGGCATCGTTTCAGGCTATTACGGAGGCCGCATCGATACGATCATCATGCGTTTGATGGATGTCTTGCTGGCTTTCCCGGGAATTTTGTTGGCACTTGCCATCGTGGCAGTGCTTGGGGGCAGTTTGACAAATGTTATCATCGCCGTCGGTATTTTCTCTGTTCCGGCATTTGCACGCGTTGTCCGGGGCTCTACTTTATCCGTACGCAAGCTGGAGTATGTGGACGCAGTGCGTGCGCTCGGTGCATCGGATTTCCGGATCATTTTCCGGCACGTCCTGCCGAACATTCTCTCGCCGATCATCGTCCAAGCCTCGCTGCGCGTTGCAACAGCAATCTTGACCGGCGCCGGTCTTTCTTTCCTCGGTCTTGGCGCTCAGCCGCCTGCACCGGAATGGGGCGCCATGCTGAACGAAGGCCGCCAGTTTATGTACGAAGCGGGCCATGTTGCCCTGTTCCCTGGTTTGATGATTGTCTTGGTCGTTCTCGCCTTTAATATTTTCGGCGACGGCGTCCGCGATGCACTGGATCCTAAAATGAAAAACAAGTGAGGTGTGAACGTTGACAAAATACATTATCCGCCGTCTTCTCCAAACGATTCCCGTACTCATCGGGGTTACCATCCTGGTTTTCTCCCTGATGCACTTGGTTCCGGGTGACCCGGCACAAATCGTCGCAGGAGAAGGCGCTTCTGAACAAACAGTTGAAAATATCCGCGAACGCCTCGGTTTGAACGAATCGATCCCTGTACAGTACGGCAAGTTTCTCGGGAATGCCGTCCAAGGCGACTTGGGCTCCTCGGTCCGCTCGGGGCGTCCCGTGATGGATGAAATCAGCTCACGGTTTTGGGTGACCGTGGAACTCGCCTTCTACGCCACCATCGTGGCGGTCTTTCTCGGATTGATCGCCGGCATCGTCTCGGCCGTGCGCCATTATACGATCGCCGACACAAGCATCATGGTCGTCGCATTGTTCGGTTTATCGATGCCGAACTTCTGGTTTGGCCTCTTGCTTATCCAGTGGTTCGCGATCGGCAACTGGATGCCTGAATCGCTCGAATTCCTGAAAATGCGCCCTTCCGGCTGGGGAGATTCCTGGCGGCAGGTCATTCTTCCGGTTCTGACGCTCGGAACTGGAGGCGCGGCGATTATTGCACGCATGACCCGTTCTTCTATGCTTGAAGTCATCGGACAAGATTATATCCGTACCGCCCGCGCGAAAGGGTTGTCGGAACGTATTGTTACATACCGCCACGCCCTTAAAAATGCGCTCATCCCAGTTGTTACTGTAGTCGGCCTTGAATTTGGCGGCTTTCTCGGCGGCGCCGTATTGACCGAAACGATTTTCGCCATCAACGGCATGGGCCGTTTGACGATCGATGCCATCCGGACGCGTGATTTCCCAATTGTCCAAGGAACTGTGCTCGTGATTTCCGTTATTTTTGTTCTCATAAACTTGCTGGTGGATGTGTCCTACCGACTCTTAAACAAACGAATCGATTTGAATTAGAAATGAGGTGCCCATAAGATGAGCATTCAAGAACAAGACGTGATTCTCGAAGTAAAAAACTTGCAGACAAC
>JASKZU010000284.1 GCA_030147455.1 Planococcus sp. (in: firmicutes)
TTCGTTTTTTGCGATTTCATATTTTCACACCTATACAGTTGTTTGATTCAGTTTACCACAGCCCCTCTCCTTTTACCCGGTGCTTGCTAAAGAGGCTTTACACAGCGGCCTTGGAGCGGCTACACTAAATCTGCAGAAACAAACTAGCCAGAACCTAAAAGGAGTGTACAACGTGTGGGGAGATTTTAAGAAATTTGCGTTAAAAGGTAATGTCATCGATCTCGCAATCGCGGTTGTCATCGGCACCGCATTCGGCAAAATTGTCACATCGTTGGTCGAAGACATCATTATGCCGGCAGTCGGCATCTTGCTCGGCGGCTTTAGCGTGGAAGACTGGACGTACAGCATCGACGGAGCAGAACTTAGGTACGGTGTCTTTGCGCAGTCTGTTATCGATTTTTTCATCATCGCCTTTTCGATTTTCCTCGTAATCCGCCTGTTTACCCGTGTCAAACGCGTAAAAGATGAACCGGCAGAAACTGAACCTGAAGTGCTCGACAAAAAAGAAGAATTGCTGCTGGAAATACGCGACCTTTTAGCCAAACAAAAAACCGGTCTATGACCGGTTTTTTTCCAAGCTGCCCTAAACTTCAGCAGCTATGTTATGTGTCGATTCTACCGAATGTTCAGCTTTCCAAGTCGCGAACCGCTTGGATGATTTCATCGGCAGGCACATCGGTATAGCCATCAAAGTTCCCGACTACCTGGCCTCCTTGGTCGACCAAGTAAAACGACGTGCCATGGATCACCTGGTCGCTGTTCGGGTCTTGTTTGACAAACGATTTAAAATTGTCTTTCGCGAATTCAGCGATTTCGTCTTGCGAATAGCCGGTAAGCAAATGCCATTTGCTTTCATCCACAATCGGATAATGCGACAAGTATTCCTGCATTTTCTCCGGCGTATCGGCTCTTGGATCCACACTGAAAGCGACAATGTTTACATCCTCAATGCCGGCGGCCGCCATTTCTTTTTGCAAATCAGCCATATTGAACGTCATCGGCGGACACACTGTATTACAATTGGTAAAAACGAACGTCGCAAGCCATGGCGTGCCTTCAAGCTGCTTGTTGGTCACTTCATTTCCGCGATGGTCCGTATACGCAAAATCTTCTACCGCTTCCGCTCCGCAAGCTGATAATAATATCGCCGCAAAAGCCAAAAGCGCTATCCATTTCCACTTCATGATCGTGCCCCCACTCTATAACTGCCTATATCATAGCCGAAGCACTGCACGAAAACAATCCATTCAACCGGCTCATTATCACGAATTTGTGAATTCAAGGCGCTTTCAAGGTAAGCAGCGCATCGTGAATGGCAACCAGTTTGCCTTCCACACGGTGCATCAAATAAAATGAAACGAATATCGGGAATCCCAGTTCCTGAGTCCATTGCATCCAGTCCTGCATCGCGACGCCTCCTTTCCTTTTGAAAAAAGCCTTCCCGCATGCGGGAAGGCCGGTTAACTTACACTTCGTATTCAACGATCGTGCGCTCTGCCACTCGTGCACCTTTGACGGAAGCAAGCGGCGACCCGCCGACTTCAAAAACGTTTTGATCAATAATGGCTTGCATGCCGACAGACAGTTCCTGGGCGGTTAAATCGCTTTTGGGCTCATCGACCGTCAGCGTCACTGCTTTGTTTGCGGCAGTTTCAAAAATCAATTCCAATGTTTTGGCCATGGATTCTCCTCCTCACTTATTGGTAGATGCTTGAACCGGAGATTTTCTCCAATTCCATGAGCGGCTTCGTACCGAAGGTTTCCAGTACTTGAGCCACTGCAAAGATGCCTTCTGCAGATGCATTTTCTGCAACGTTCTGATAGGCTTTGACTTTACGCTTCAACCGCCCTTCCCCGTCCAGGCCGTTGTCGAATGTCAAGCGCATGCTGGCGCTCTTAAAATCGCTGTATGCCATGCTTACCACCTCCTTTCATTCGCTATATAGACACAAAGGAGAAAAAAGGATACAATTTCAGGTGAATTTTTCTCCGCGTGCTTTTATAATGGAAGAGAGACTGATTGAGGTGAAGCAACGTGGAATTAGAAGGCTGGTTTTTATGGTTCATCCTGTTTTGGGTTGTCGTGTTAGTCGGGTTGTTTGCGATTGGCGGCTATTTTATGTTCAGAAAGTTTCTGAAGTCGATGCCAAAAGAAGACGGGCTTTCGGATTTGAACTGGGAAGAATATTACGTGGATAAAACCATTCACTTATGGGGAGCAGAAGAAAAACAACTGCTGAATGAATTGGTGCAGCCGGTGCCGGATCTTTTCCGGCCAGTGGCCAAGCAGAAGATTGCCGGACGCATCGGGCAAATCTTGCTTCAGGAAAAAGCCAAGAAGATGGAAATGCAGCACATCATCCGCGGCTATATCCAAGCGACGCCTAAACGCGACCACAAATTTCTGCGCAAGAAACTGGCAGAGCTTGAAATTGATGTAGCCCCGTACGAACGGTATTTTGAATAACAAAAACGCTATTCCCTTAAAGAGGGAATAGCGTTTTTTTGTCCGGCAATCGATTGGTATTTATGAAGCATGGCGAGCCGCCAAGGGATGATCATGGCAAAAGCCAGCAACCAGAACATGCCGCCAAGCTCTCCGACATCGATTGATGAACTGAGCAGCACTTTCGCAAACAATCGGACCAGGAGCAGCCCAACCAAGATATAGATAAATGCCTTCGACCGTTTCAAGTAAATTTCCCCATCCCGCACTTCAAAATTGGAAGTGCGAATCAAGATGATCGAAAACAGCAGGCCGACTACCAGTGCCTCCACGATTTGCATCGGGGCTACCCGAAAAAATGGAAATATGAACATCAGCGCGCCTGTCGACATAAACAGCGGCGGGAGAATGATTTTTTTTACAGATGCCGGTTTTTTTGCCGACTTCGACCGGACGATAATGGCGAATGTTCCCATCACCAACGCACCAACCGTAGTCAATGCGAAAAAGACAGCTGGTGGAATGCTGTTAAACAACTCATCCATCGAGTTCCGCCTCCAATTCAGAAAGACGCAGCGCGAGCTCGTCCATTCGGACAAAACGGGCAAATCGCTGCTGCTCCTTGCCATGCTTGAACAGCAAAACAACCGGTGCGGTAAACAACATCAATTGTCCAGCAATCTCCGGTACACGCGCCCCGTTCACCAAATAAAACGGAAGAGAAGAATCAGCTTCAAGTGCTTCTACTTGCGGCTTTAATCCTTCGCAGACCGAGCAATGGTCGGTTTTTGCAAACAGCAAAAACGATTGCCGGTCGCTTAGTTTTTGTTGGAACAGCTCCAAAGAATGGATAGTTTCCATGTTGACACCTACTTTTTAGAATCCTTGGAAATCCCCGAAAATTGGGCTTAAAACCCGGATGATGTATGTCATGCCGTCAAAGAACAGCAATATGCCTACCCCAATCATTACCAAGCCGCCGACTTTCATAATGCGGTTGTGGTGCTTGCGCAGCCAGCCGAGACGCGTCACAAAGAATGACAACACGAAGAACGGGATAGCAAAACCAAGCACATAAGCAATCATATACCATACGCCAGAGCCTGGGTTGCTTGCGGCGAGTGCGTAAATAGCAGCAATGATCGGCCCTGTACAAGGAGTCCATCCAGCCGCAAAGGCCAGTCCGATCACAAAAGTCCCGATAAAGCCGGACGGGCGGTTCTTGAATGAAAACTTGCGGTCCTGCATTAAAAACTTCGGTGTAAAGACGCCGACGATCATCAACCCAAACACCATAATCAGCAATGCACCCACTTGGCGGATCAACACATCATAGCGCACAAACCATTCATAGAAAATGGACGTACTAAAGCCAAGCGCAATAAAAATCGTAGAAAAGCCCAATAGGAAAAACAACGTATGGAACATTCCCCGGCGCTGCATCACTTTTCGATCGTTTTTGATTTCGTCCATGGTCATGCCCGTAATATAAGATAAAAAAGCAGGGTACAAAGGCAATGTACACGGAGAAATAAAACTTAGAAAACCGGCACCGAAAGCCAACAGTAAATTAATATCGGTTGCCATTCAAACACGCTCCTCTCTCACGAATTCTATCTTATCAGAGAAGGAACGTAAAGACTGTGAAACAGCCTGTGAATTCTTTATGGACATTTCGCCGATTGTTTAAAAGTTTTCACAAAAAAAACCGGTTCTCTTTAGGGGGAAAGAGAACCGGACGCCATGCAGGCCTGTGCAGAAGCAAAGGCTATGCGCGTAAAAGCTGGACTGATGGCTACCCGATGAGTTTCTTGGCCAGTCCCAATTGGTGGTAGACTTGCTCAAAGC
>JASKZU010000285.1 GCA_030147455.1 Planococcus sp. (in: firmicutes)
CTGAACTTTGGCAGCCAGCGAGTAAAGCCAGCGAAGCAATTCCGGCGATTCCAGTAAATTTCTTCATTTATAACCCCTCCTTACTATTCGTGTACCCTATCGAATTGGAAGTTAAAAGTAATTATTCCATTCTTGTTCCATTTGATTGGTTGAAAAGGAGTTGTTAGATGCGGATTCAATAAATTGATATCAAAGATTTTTAATGCAATTAATTTATGGAGAAAAAAGAAAACTATTGTGGGTTGATCAGCTCGCCGTCTTTTGAGTTATAGAGTTTCAGCGCTGTGCCAAACTTCGTTTTTTTATAATAATTCACTTCACAATAATAGCGGCCTTCCTTTATATTATGTAAATTAATAGGAAAACTGATGCTGTGGTTTTGGAATTCTACAAAAGCATCCGAATTTCTTGCTTCTTCTGAAATTTGAACATGGCAGTTTCCTTCATACATAATCGGTTTTATTGGCCAGCGCATTCGGCAAATCGGTCAATAGAAAAACAAATCCAGATCCGAAAAGCAAGATCAGCAAAAAGGAAATAAAAGCGGATGGCCAATCAATCAAATAAGCATCGCCCTCTTTCTGTTTACGTTTATAGATATGGAAAAAATATGACAACAACAAAGCTGAATCAATAGATGTTAAAACCAGCAAGCCATAGTACTCTGACATTCCTCTGCCCCTTTTTAATTATTTTAAGAATGAGAAGACATTCGATAAATAAAATCTGATGATAATTATATTAACCAGCATTACGGAGAAAATGAATAGGCAGAACAATCAAATGCACAAAAGTGGGAGAAAGAGAAGGGAGAGGAATTTGTTTTGATAAAAGGCCTTTACGAAGCGCATTTACCGGTAAGCGATTTAAGCCGCTCTATAGAGTTTTACCAAGAGTTGGGGCTGGAGTTTGACCATCAAGTCGTAGACAATCTGGCGTTTTTATGGATCGAAAAAGACAAAAGTTGGCTCGGACTTTGGAACACTGAGCAAGTCCAGCTCGACTACCATCCGTCCATCAGGCACATTGCGTTTGAAGTATCATTGGAGGACTTGAAAAACGCGGTCCAATGGCTCAAAGATCGTGGGATCCAAGCGAGAAAAGCATTCGGCTTTGAACCGATCGAGCCGTTCGTTATGCCAAATCAAGATTTTGCCCATGCGAAAATCCACTTTAACGACCCGGATGACAACAGCCTGGAGTTTATCTGTAAAATCGATAATCCCTATAAAATAGAAGAACGAATGTATTTAAGCGAATGGCAAAAAAGGAATGGTGCACTTGGAACTTCACGTGAGTTTTAGGATTAACATCGACTTTAAATAATTTCGAACTACGATTCCTGAAAGGGGCAAGCCATGATTATTGAGCAGGCAACCCAAAACGATGCACCAATTATCCATGACTTAATGATAAAAGCCTTTATGGAGTATCAGGATGATACGCCGCCATCAAGTGCTTTAGAAGAAACCGTTGAATCTGTTTTTAAAGCAATCGAAAAAGGCGAGAGGGCCTTCATTGCTTATAACGAAAATCAACCAGTTGGAATGATAAGGTTTCACTTGAAACAAGGTGATGTATATTTTTACCGCTTAGCGGTTCTTCCTGAACATCAAGGAAAGGGCATTGCAAAGAGGCTCATTAAATCTTTAGAACTCTACGCTCAAGAAATTAGCAGCCCGATAATCAGGTGCAAGGTCAGAGTAAACGCATTGAAAAATTTGCAGCTATACACTTCTATTGGCTATAGCATTTACGATAAAGAAATTGTACATAAACCAAACGGCGTTGCTATTGAAGTTATATCGTTAAAAAAGCAACTTCAATAAAGCAGACGATTTTGTAGATAGGGATTGGAGGAAGTCGAGATGAATAAAGAGATGGAAGAGCTGATCGTAAAATCGTTTTTCGAAAAGCGTGCGCAGGAGAGAGTCCTTCATGAACTATTCACGCCGGAAAAAAGAAGCCAGGCACTGAACCGGCTTTGCCACCAATACGAAAAGATGCTCAGAACAAAATACATGATAGAAATTCCGCCGCCCAATTCCGGCCCGAACGAAATTTATGAACTGCTGAGGGAATACGGAGCCGACAAGATGTGCTATTCGCTATCTTACAATGAAGACATAGACGGCAAACAAATGCCGCTGAGCGAAGCTTTGGAACACGCCGTCGGCTTTGGTTTTCCATCGATCGTTTCGAGCCTTTCCGATGAACTGGCTTATTTCGAGGCCGAGCAAGGATTCGGTCCGCCTCCACGTTATCTATTAAAAAGACCCAAAATTAATTGAATTATTTTTGGAAATGACGTTTTGATTTAAACGATTGTATTTTATTGATACCATAACCATGAGATCTTAAATCAGAAGCTATTCAAGAAATATGCGGAAGGAGATCTATATGGGAAATAGAGTTTGGTTGACCCGTCTAAGTTTTTTGGCACTGATTATCTTCGGAGGCGGTTTTTTGATTCGCTTTATGCGTGACGGCGAATTTTATGTAGTTGAATTTACGGCAAGTCTCATAGCTGCAGTTATTTTAATAGCAGGCATTTTCATCAACAAGCAAAAATCTCCTGTAAAAGATTAAAAGCAGAGAAAGTCTATTTCTATAGAAATTGGGGCGAGAGTCGAGGAAAGAGTGATAGTCGTGCTTAGGTTTGTTCTTATGTTTATCGGAGTATGGATTGTGGCAGCTCCCGTTTTTCTTCTCTTTGGAGCAGCGCCACGAGATGTTTTCAATATCTTTATCGCCACGATTATTGCAAATATCCTTGTAGGAGTTTACATGGCGGTGAAAAAAAGAAAGACTTTACCGGCAAATAAAGAATAAGCCGGTAAAGTCTTTCTGAATTTTAGCGTTGGTGGTTACGGGTGAAATCATCTGCAAACTTCTGGTGCTTTTTCTTATCGATATACGTCCAAACTAAATAGATGACAACGGCAGCTGCAATAATAAGTAAGGAAGCATTAAATAAAAAGTCGAAATCCCACTCACTAACAGTCCGATCTAGACCTGCTTGATTATTTACCCCATATGACGATGCTTCGTAATCCTA
>JASKZU010000297.1 GCA_030147455.1 Planococcus sp. (in: firmicutes)
CCCGCAGATTCGATAACGGATCTGCCAGTACCGGCCATCCAAGTTGGCGGATAAACTGCCACTGGGCTGCTGTAACTCTTCCCGTATGTTCCCCTGCAATCAATATCCCGCGCGGCTGTTCCAACGATTCCATCAGAAAAAATTGCGCTTCTTCTGAAAGCTGTTGGTTCGCACCAAAGCGGTAAAGCTCACCAGTACTTTCATACGGCTGTTCAAAATCGATTCCCAACGGCTCACGGAACGGAACATTCAAATGAACCGGGCCTTTCGGGAGAGTTTCAGCCACTCCCACTGCACGCGACAAATGGCGAGCCAAATAACTTAACCGGTTGGATGGTTCAGGCTGCGGCAAATCTGCTGACCACTTCACATGGGAACCGAACAAACTAAGTTGATTGATAGCTTGAGGAGCACCGACTTCGCGCAATTCATGAGGCCGGTCTGCTGTCAGCACAAGCAACGGCACACGGGCGTAAAACGCCTCAACAATCGCTGGAAAATAGTTGGCTGCAGCTGTGCCGGATGTGCACACTAAAACGACTGGCCTGTTTGTTGCTTTTGCCAAACCAAGTGCATAAAATCCGGCGGAACGTTCGTCAATCTGCCGGTATGTCTTTATGCCCTGTTGTTTCATCAGTGCATATGCCAGCGGAGTCGAACGGGAACCGGGACTGATGACTGCATCTTTAACTCCTGCTTCAGCAAGCGAATGGGTAAATGCTAAAACATATTCGGTCAGGAACTCACGATTCGTCATGTAAATTGCCTCCTAAAACGCGAAGCATCGGGCGGAATTTAACCCATGTTTCTTCGTATTCTGCTTCCGGCAAAGAATCAGCTACTATGCCGCCTCCGGCATATAAATAAGCCTTGTCTCCATGCAGCATTGCCGAACGAATCGCTACGGCAAACTCCCCGTCTCCGTTTGCATCCATCCACCCGATAGGTGCAGCATAATAGCCGCGGTTCATCGGCTCGTAAGAACGAATCAAGCTCAATGCCTGCTGTTTTGGCTCACCACCGAGGGCCGGGGTCGGATGCAAGGCTTTGACCAAATCAAGAAGCGAGCGCCCCTGTTTTAATTGGCCTTCAACAGGTGTATATAAATGCTGGATGTCACGAATCTT
The DNA here is from genome assembly GCA_030147455.1 of Planococcus sp. (in: firmicutes). Lineage (GTDB taxonomy): Bacteria > Bacillota > Bacilli > Bacillales_A > Planococcaceae > Planococcus. The sequence continues at coordinate 1,128 of JASKZU010000297.1, forward strand.
CAATAGTTTCGGCTCACTTGGAATGCGCGGGTTAAGGCAATGTTCCTGAAACACATCACCGATCATTTGCACCACATATTGGTGCTCTGAGCGATTTTTCGGGTCATTTAACAAGGCATCACCAAGCACTCTATCTTCTTCAACAGAATGCCCGCGCGGCGTTGAACCGGCAAGGCACGTGGATAATGCTTTTTTTGCTTCTACTTTCACCAGCCGTTCTGGAGTGGCGCCGAAGAAAAATTGTTCTTCTGATTCCATGCCAAACAAAAAACTTTCCGGCTGTTCATTTGCTGCCTGATACAAAGCTGAACCAGCGGACAGCTGTTCATTAAAATAAAGCTTTAAAGCTCTGGCTATAACTACTTTATCCACTTCGCCGGCTTGTATAGCATCAGTTATTTTTTTTATAGACTCCATATACTCTTGCTTCTTCATTTCTTCTTTTTTCAAAACTTGCGGTTTTTTATATCCTGCCGGCTCGGATACTTGCGCTGCATGAATCAGACGGTCACGTTCTTTGCGCAGCTGCTCGAAGTCAGTAAAGCTATGGGGATTTTCTGTAATCAAATGGATACTGACGTATGCTTGCTCACCTTTAATGATGAGCTGGAAAGTCGGTACGGCAAATAAAGCAGGTGGAAAGTGTTTCCACTCGCTCGGCGTATCATTTAATGGATCGAAAGAAAATCCGCCAAAGAGAACCGGCTGTATAGCAGTTTCCTCATTCACCAGCTGGGCACTCAACTCTTCCCAATTTTTTTGGATAGAGTGGTAGCGTTCTTCGTGATCATGGGCGGTAAGGACAAATGCATGCCCCAAACCGACTAATGTGAAGGACTTTTCGCGATTTTGCCAAAACATGCGTTGGCCTTTGTATGCCGCCTGCCCCGCCTCGAAAAAAGCTAACGCAGACATAGTTGAAACTTCTATTGTTTCCGTATAAAAGCGATATCCGCTAAAGCGGCTCGCTGCTGTTTTTTCGGTTGATGAATACGATTGTGGATTCACCGGATTACCTCCGTTTACTGCAGCCTCCTGCGGCTGCAATGCATTTTACTCTCTGCCTTCTATCATACCCTTTTCTCTGGATTTCAGCACAACATATGCTGTAAATATGTTCGTTTTGAAGTACAATATAGGGTGGAAAGAAACGAATAGGAGAGATAAAAATGACACATTCCATACAAGCCGACAGCGGTTGGCGCGTTTGGTGGCAACTGACACGTCCGCATACTTTGACGGCATCTTTTGCACCGGTTTTTCTAGGCACAATGATTGCTGTCCAGCATACCGTTTTAAACTGGCCTTTGTTTTTAGCAATGCTATTTGCCAGCTTGCTCATACAGGCAGCAACAAATATGTTCAATGAGTATTACGATTTTGCACGCGGCTTAGACACAAAAGAATCTATCGGCATCGGCGGCGCAATTGTCCGAAACGGGGTCTCCCCGAAAACAGTTTTAGCTTTGGCTTTTTTGCTGTATGCTATCTCCGGACTGCTTGGACTTTATATCGCCGCCTCAACCAGCTGGTGGCTGTTGGCAGTCGGTGGCATCGGCATGCTCGTAGGCTATTACTATACCGGTGGCCCTTATCCAATCGCCTATACCCCGTTCGGCGAATTATTCTCAGGACTGTTTATGGGCTTTCTTATTGTAATTGTAGCTTTTTATATCCAAGCAGAAACGATTACTTTAATAGCAGTAATGCTAGCCATTCCAAGCACATTGCTTGTGGCTGCCATCATGATGGCCAATAACATTCGTGACATTGTTGGAGACAAGAAAAGCGGCAGGCGGACACTGGCGATTTTAGCAGGCAGATCGGCAGCTGTTACCATATTCATGTGGTTCTTTATCTTAGCTTATGCATGGATTGTTGTATTGGTTATTCTGGGAGTCGTGACGCCTTGGGCTTTGCTTGTTTTATTAAGCATCCCAAAACCAATTAAAGTGATTAAGATCTTCAAGCGTCATACAGAGCCGTTGCAAGTAATGCCAGCAATGAAAGACACGGGTATTACCAATACGCTGTTCAGCTTATTGTTGTCAATTGGATTATTAATTAGCTATATTTTCTCTTAAAAAGTAAAAGGCTATCAGAAATAGCATTTCTGATAGCCTTTTACTTTTTTCCAATTAATTGTAGTATCTCTAGATCAAGTGCGATATATTGTATTTAATATATTTTAGGAGGAACTCTATGAAACCAATTATACTCGGTATTGTAAGTGCTTTGTTTTTTGCAGTTACGTTTGTAGTGAATGCATTAATGGATGCTCAAGGCGGCCATTGGATATGGAGCGCCTCGCTGCGATATTTGTTTATGATTCCATTCTTAGTCTTAATTGTTTTGCTACGGGGCAACTTAACTGCGCTTTTGGCAGAGATGGCTAAAAATAAGAAACAATGGCTGTTATGGAGTTTTGTCGGTTTTGGATTATTCTACGCTCCGCTATGCTTTGCGGCTGCTTATTCTCCAGGATGGCTAATTGCAGGGACCTGGCAAATCACAATTATAGCAGGGACTTTATTGGCTCCTTTTTTCTTCATTAAAATTCATACGAAAGAGCAGGTATTGATTCGCAGGCAGCAAATCCCAATTAGAGGGTTACTTTTTTCTACTATTATATTAGCGGGTATAGCATTGATTCAGCTTGACCATTTAACTAACGTTTCTATCCAGACAGTGCTTCTCGGATTATTGCCTGTTTTAATTGCAGCTTTTGCCTATCCTCTCGGCAACAGAAAAATGATGGAAATATGCCAAGGCCGTTTGGATGCTTATCAACGTGTACTAGGCATGACCTTGGCTAGCTTACCGTTATGGATCTTATTATCCATCATCGGATTGGGTACAACTGGAGCCCCTTCTGCCCCACAAATGTATCAAACATTGTTTGTTGCTCTTAGCTCGGGCGTGATTGCCACTGTATTATTTTTCATGGCCACGGATATGGTAAGAAACAACATGAACAAATTGGCAGCAGTCGAAGCGACGCAGTCAATGGAAGTGATCTTTGCCTTGATTGGAGAAATGCTCTTGCTCTCTATTGCATTTCCTTCGCCGCTTGCTTTAGTTGGATTGATAGTGGTTATGCTAGGCATGGGCATTCATAGCTTTGCTTCTAAAAATGAAAGCCCCCGAAAAAAAGAAAAAAGCGTCATGCATATGAATGCATGACGCTTTTTTGTATGACCCCTACGGGATTCGAACCCGTGTTACCGCCGTGAAAGGGCGGTGTCTTAACCGCTTGACCAAGGGGCC
>JASKZU010000318.1 GCA_030147455.1 Planococcus sp. (in: firmicutes)
AGGAGTGCCGGAAGCTCCAGCGCCGGTATGCATCAACACAATAGATCCTGGAACAATGTTGTTCACCACTTTATTGGTAATTTGTGTTGCAGAGACGCCTTTCCAGTCCACAGTATCAATATTCCATTGAATGGTGTGGGTATAACCTGCATCCCCGACTGTTTTCCAAACAGATGCATTGGAAGCGCCGAATGGCGGACGGAAAATCGGTTTGGTTGATTTGCCAGTCACATTTTTATAGGCGGTTTCCGTTTTAGCCAGTTCACTTTTTATGGCAGCTGCACTGATTTTCGTGAAGTCCGGATGAGAATAAGAATGGTTGCCGACTTGATGCCCAGCGTTAGCGATGTTCCGAATCCAGCTTGGGTGTTGATTAATGCCAGAACCTGTCAGGAAAAATGTGGCTTTAACGTTATGGGTCTTCAACGTGCCGAGGATTTTGTTAATGTTGGTACCATCAGACCCATCATCAAATGTTAAAGCAACAACTTTACTGGTGGTGTTGCCTTTCGTCACATACTTCGAAGCAGCAGCATCAGCGTGGTTTGTAAACGACAGCAGTGAAAACAGCAGTAAAACTGTGATTGCCAGCAACTTGCTCCATTTAGATAACACCTTGCTCACCCCTTTGTTTAGTGGGCCGGTGATCGGCCTATGTACACGGAGAACAAATGCATCCAATTTATACAACTTGCTGAACTTTCTAGTCTTATTATATCATGTTTTTTTAAAAAAACTATAATTTATTTTGAAAATTCAGTTAATTATCCCTGTAAATCTGGCCGATGCTAAAGTTAGAATATTTTTTTAGAATCCACGGTATAAAAACAAATTTTGGTTGGTTCTAGGAGTTGTGGCGTTCGCGAATCGAAGAGTAGAAATAGATCATTTCAAGTAAGCGCGTCCGTTGCTTTACCAGCGTATGCATGGATACATTCAGTTCTTTTGAAACACCGAATTGATCGTAGATGATTTGGGTTTTTGTAGAGGAAAGTGCTTCGAGCCTGTAAAAATGATTAAAGATCCATATACAATCAAATTGAGCTGGAGATTTGGTCGGGTATGCAGCCAACCCGTCTTCTGAAATCAGTAAAGTGGTTTTCTTATACTGCTTAAGGTTATGCCGGGTGGCTCTTACGCGGCCTTCGTATGTAGATGCAAACAACATGCAGGCTTTATCGATCAGCTCGATGGGGGAATTTCTCGAATACAGTACGCCGTCTTTTGTGGTGATTTTAGCTTGTTTTTCTTGTTCAAATAAACGCTCGATAAATAAAACATTTCGATTGATAAGCGATTCCTGGATATTCTTCAACTAATTTCTCTCCTTTCTGGATTACGTAAAAATCGTACCATTGGTTTTGCATGGAATCAATATAGAATTTAGAAAATTGTATTTATTTTTACATTTATTTAGTTCAAACGTAATTTTTAATATAAAGAAACGGTTGTTTTGAGAGGTATATATATTCTGTTTTCTGGTTCGCTTTAATAAACCCTTGCTCTTATTCTGAATGTACCCGGGAATTCAAGGACGTCCAGAAGGAATATGTAATGAAAGATTTTTCACAAGTTATGGACCAATATGCTCCAATGGTTTCAGCCATTATCCGAAGGTTGCATATTTATGAAGATCATGAATCGTTCCGGCAAATAGGAGCAATTGCTTTATGGCAAGCATGGGAGCGATATGATTGCCGTACAGGCCATTTCGCGCCGTTTGCTTACCGCAGTATACAGGGAGCAATGAAAGACGAACTTAGCAGAAAGCAGCGCGGCGGCCAATTTGCAAGAGACGGTGAACAGTTATTGTTAGAAGAACAGGCAATGCAATGGAAAGCAGAAGAATTACCGGAATGGCTCAGTGAAGCGGAGTTATCGGAAAAAGAAAGACAGTTGCTGGAGGATGTATATATTCGAGGATACAGCATGAATGAACTGCAGCAGCGATATTGGTTAACGTTATCCGGAGTGAAAAAACGGCGTGAACGGACTTTAGCGAAAATCAGGCTGGCTATTGATCCCCCTTATAACAAAAGTGAAAATAACTGATGGGCATTGGAGGATTAGCTGCATAAAGGTTGTCCGAATTGGCGGTGCATCCAGTATAGTTCTAGGTCATTCATGAAAACTTCATCCAGCCTTGGTCAACATCATTCGCAACGGCATTGAAGAGATACCGGCGGGCGGGAAACTGCAAGTGTAAATGAAGCGAACGGCCGCTGCTGTAAAAATTCATATAAACTGGCCTTGGCCTTGTGGTGGCATATCTTATCATCAGTCAAATGAAGGGGAAAGTTGCGGTGCAGCCTGACGTTGGAAGAGAAATGCGGTTTACATTAAGTTTTCCTAAGTTGGATTAACAGAAAAATGCCTGCCAAACCGTTATCGGTTTGGCAGGCATTTTTTATTGGTTTTGCAGTTTTTTCAAAAAAGGCATAACCGCTTGTTCTTTCAATTTTGCTTCAAACATGATATCAACTTCGTAGCCTTTTACCAACTCCAGCAATTCATTGAAATCGTCTTCTGCAATCAAGTCGTGGTGACGCAAGTCGGTGCGGCCTTCTCGGCCCGTACTGATATGGATTTTGGGGCGTCCAACACCTTCCCAAGTAGCAAGAATTTCTTCAAAATCCACTGGTTGGCCATCGTTTTTGCAATTGTGGTGGTGGATGTCAAAGCAAATTGGAACGCCGCACATGGCGTGTACATCTAATACGTCGCGCAATGTAAAGGTTTTATCGTCGTTTTCCAACCGCAGCAATTCGCGGATATTCTTGGACAGTAGCAGGTAGTTTTCGGCAAACCGTTTTTTAGCATTTTCTTTGTCGCCGTAAGCGCCGCCTGTATGCAAAATCATATCCGTACCACCAAGTAAGCGAATCAATTTGTCATGGTACTCTAAATCCTCGATTGATTTTGTTACCACTTCGGGTTTTGGCGAAT
>JASKZU010000332.1 GCA_030147455.1 Planococcus sp. (in: firmicutes)
TATCGTTGCATCTTTACACCCCGTCACTGCGGTTTTTTAGAAATGATGGTCACCCAGTCTTCCATCATCATCACTTCGTCGATTACAAATCCGGAAGCTTCAAGCGCTTCTTTGACATCGTTCTTTTTCGGCATGATGATGCCGGAAGTAATATAAGTTCCGCCCGGTTTGACCGCTTGGAATGCGTCATCTGTAAACGACATGATGATTTCCGCCAAAATGTTGGCCACAACCACATCAGCAGGTTCATCGATAGCGTCAAGCAGATTTCCGTGGAATACATCTACAAGATGCTGCACCTTGTTAAGCTTGACGTTCAGGCCGGCCGCTTTTACAGCGATTTCGTCCAAGTCCAGCGCGCGTACAGACTGGGCCTGCAGCAATGCAGCACCGATCGCGAGCACACCGGATCCTGTGCCGACATCGATGACGGTTTCGCCTTGCTGCACTTGTTTTTCCAGCGCCTGCAAGCTCATCACGGTCGTTGGGTGTGTACCGGTGCCAAAAGCCATCCCCGGATCAAGTTCAATGATCAGCTCATCGCTTGACACCGGATGATAATTTTCCCATGTCGGCACGATGGTGAACCGCTTGGAGATTTTGACCGGGTGATAATATTTTTTCCACGAAGTGGCCCATTCTTCTTCATTGACTTCACTGATAGTGACGACGTTGCGGCCGACGTTGATATCAAACTTAGCCAGATTATTGATCGCAAGCTTGATGCCTTCCACCGTTTCCCCAAGAAAGCTGTTCACCGGCAAATAGGCTTTTAAAATCACGCCTTCTGTCGGGAAATCTTCAGGATCCAGTGAATAGATTTCCCCGAACCGGTCTTCGCGGTCTTTCGTCAAGTCTTCAGAATCCTCGATGACAACCCCGCTCGCTCCTGCTTCGTGTAAAATATTCGAAATTGACTCGATCGCTTCGTTGGTGGTGTGGATGGACAGTTCAGACCATTTCATTTCCGATCAGCTCCTTTATCACATAATTATGTAACAGACAGAAAACCCCCAATGCGTGGGAGTTTTCCGTGTAAATCCATATCTGGCAGGCTTAGTCGCCTTTGATGGTTCTTCTGATTTTATCGAATAGCGAACTGCTTTGTTCTTCTGGAATATCACCGGAAATTTCGGCAAACTCACGCAGCAGCTGCTTTTGCTTTTCGCTGAGCTTCGTCGGCACTTTGACTTTGACGGTGATATGCTGATCGCCGACGCCGTAGCCATGAACGTTTTGGACGCCTTTTCCGCGCAGGCGGAAACGTGCGCCATTTTGCGTTCCAGCAGGAATTTTCAGTTTTACTTTTCCTGAAATTGTCGGCACTTCAATCTCGTCGCCGAGCGAAGCTTGCGGGTACGTAATCGGCAATTCCAAATGAATGTCATCCCCGTCACGTTGGAAATGCTTGTGCGGCTTGACGCGGAATACTACATACAAATCGCCTGCCGGGCCGTTGTTGATCCCAGGCCCGCCTTGCCCTGATACGCGTAATTGCTGGCCATCGTCGACTCCAGCCGGGATGGTTACTTTGATTTTCTTCATTTTGCGCACTTTTCCAGCGCCGCGGCACGTGGTGCATTTTTCTTCGATGATTTGCCCTGTTCCTTCGCAGTGATGGCAGGCACGGCGATTGACCATGCGGCCAAATGGCGTATCCTGTGTCACATTGAGCTGGCCTGTACCTTCACAATAATGGCATGTTTTCTTGCCGGTTCCTGGCTTCGCGCCCGACCCGTCACAAGTATCGCACGTTTCTTCTTTAGGAATTTCAATTTCGGTTTCCTGTCCGAACACTGCATCCAAAAAGTCGATCGTCATCGAATACTGAAGATCTTCGCCTTTTCTCGGGGCATTCGGATCGCGGCGGCGGGTTCCGCCGCCGAAAAACGTACTGAAAATATCGTCGAATCCAAAGCCTTCCGCTCCGCCAAAACCACCGCCGCCAAATCCTTGGTTCGGATCCTGATGGCCAAACTGGTCATATTGGGCGCGTTTTTGTTCATCACTTAACACTTCGTATGCTTCTTTTACTTCCTGGAATTTAGCAGAAGCATCCTGCTCTTTATTAATATCCGGGTGATATGTTTTGGAAAGCTTACGGTACGCTTTCTTGATTTCTTCTTTTGAAGCATCTTTCGAGACGCCAAGCACCTCGTAGTAATCTCGCTTATTCATACGTCACTCTCCCTCTTGCAGTCAACTGTAATTGTACACGGTTTAAATTGCGCATGCAAAGGCATAAAGCAAAACGCCCATCATTCACGGGGAATCAAGCTGTGCGGCAAGTCGCTGCGTGCGCACCGGCCGAACCACTTATACCCCCGGAATCTGGGCGCTTGCTGCCGGCACGGCCAGACGCTGCCGTTTTGGCCTATTAACCGTGAAAAAGCCAAAGCAGTTGCTTTGCTTTGACTTTTTCGGCCGTGCTTATCTTACTTGTCTTTGTCGTCGTTTACTTCTTCGAATTCTGCATCCATTACATCGTCATTGCCTTGCGGCTGTTCTTCGCCTTGAGCCTGCTGGTTGGCAGCTGCCTGCTCGTAGGCTTTCATGGCGAATCCTTGAAGAAGCTCCTGGAGCTTGTCTTTTTTCGCGCGGATATCTTCAAAGTCCGTGCCTTCTAGCGCTGTTTTCAGTTCATCGCGAGCTGACTCAGCTTGGGCTTTTTCATCTTCAGAAACCGCTTCGCCAAGATCGGCGATTGTTTTGTCTGTCTGGAATACAGCTTGGTCTGCTTCGTTGCGAAGTTCAACTTCTTCTTTGCGCTTCGCATCTGCTTCTGCATTTTCTTCCGCTTCTTTTACCATGCGGTCGATTTCATCGTCAGACAATGTTGTGTTGGATTGAATCGTGATTGTCTGCTCTTTTTGCGTGCCAAGATCTTTCGCCTTAACGCTGACAATCCCGTTCTTATCGATATCAAAGCTTACTTCAATTTGCGGTACGCCGCGCGGTGCCGGCGGAATGTCCGCCAATTGGAAGCGGCCCAGTGTTTTGTTGTCTGCTGACATCGGGCGTTCGCCTTGCAGGACGTGGATGTCCACTGCTGGCTGGTTGTCTGCCGCTGTAGAGAACGTCTGGGATTTTGAAGTCGGGATTGTCGTGTTGCGCTCGATCAATTTAGTGAACACGCCGCCCATTGTTTCAATACCGAGTGAAAGTGGTGTTACATCAAGCAATACAACGTCTTTAACGTCGCCTGTCAAAACGCCGCCTTGAACTGCTGCTCCCATTGCCACTACTTCATCCGGGTTTACGCCTTTATGCGGGTCTTTGCCTGTTTCTTTTTTCACGGCTTCCTGTACAGCCGGAATGCGCGTAGAACCACCGACCAAAATAACGCGATCCAGTTCAGATGCTGATACGCCTGCATCTTTCAATGCTTGGCGAGTCGGCCCCATTGTACGCTCTACAAGTGAAGATGTCAGTTCGTCGAATTTCGCACGCGACAAGCCAAGTTCCATGTGAAGCGGTCCTGATTCGCCTGCAGTGATAAACGGAAGTGAAATTTGAGTTGTCGTTACGCCTGACAAATCTTTTTTCGCTTTTTCCGCTGCATCTTTCAAGCGCTGTGTAGCCATTTTGTCTTTCGACAAGTCAATGCCGTTTTCTTTTTTGAATTCCTGCACCAAATAATCGATTTTGATTTTATCGAAATCATCTCCGCCCAAACGGTTGTCGCCGGCAGTCGATT
>JASKZU010000026.1 GCA_030147455.1 Planococcus sp. (in: firmicutes)
TATGAAGTGGTGAAGCAGTCGCAAGTTGCGGACACGATGCTGATGGTGCCGCATCCGTATCCAAGAAAACAGCTCGATGGCTGGATCGCGTATTTGGAAAAAAGCTTTGAACTGGGCAGCGCTTATGAATATGCTGTGTTTACGAAAGAATCACCCGCCCGCTATATTGGCAGCTGTGGATTGATCCACCTGTCACAGGTTCATCAGTCGGCAGAAATCGGGTTTTTCATCGATCCCAGCGAATGGGGAAGCGGCTATGCGACAGAAGCATGTTTGCGCATCGTTCAAAGCGCGTTTTGCGATCACCGCCTCAACCGCTTGTTCGGCCGCTGCCTGTCGAGAAACCCGGCAGCCCATAACGTGCTAAAAAAGGCGGGCATGCTGTTTGAAGGCCGTTTTAAACAGGAAGTTCACATGAACGGGGTATTTGAAGACATCGATTATTTTGCTATGGTGTCGAGTGAATTTCATAAAACGGAAGCCTAAAAACGCCGCATCCTTCTATAAAAGAAGGATGCGGCGTTTTTAGGCTTTGTTTCGCGTTTTCTTGCAGCGTCGGTAAAGGGCCAGTGTTGTGGCAATCAATAAACCCGCAGCAAGCAGACCGTACAGCAGCTCGGACGGCAAAGCACGCATCAATCCGTAGGCCGCTGCAATTTCGATTGCGACAGCCGGAAGCTTACCAAGTGAACTGGCGAGAAAAAACAAGGGCGCCCTCAGGCGTGTCACCGCAGCGCCTGCTGTGACGACACCAGAAGGCACAAAAGGCAAAAGCCGCAGCCCGACGACCGCCCAAGCCACTTTTTTAGGTGGTTGGCTTGTGAGATACAAAAACCACTTGTGGGCTTGCAACTTTGCCGGAATGTGCCGGGCGCCGTAGCGGTAAAGCCAAAACCCCAACAGCGCCCCGATGATTTCACCGCTTAGCGACAGCACGATGCCGCCGGTCAAGCCAAACCATTCCAGGTTCAGCGGTGTGATTAAGATGCTGGGGATAAACCCGAGCGCCCCAATCGCTATGTTGGCAATCAGGAGTAAGCTAAATGCAAGAATGTCCACCAGCAAGTCAGCATTCATGTAGCCGCACCGCCTTTACGCCCTAAAGCGCTTGACGCCTGTTCTTTTTGCCACTTGTCCCGGAATCGTTTGGGCGTAGTGCCTGAAAAGCGTGTAAAACTGCTGTGGAACTGCGTGGCGCTTTTATAGCCGCACACTGATGCAATAGCGTCCGGCTTCATCTGCGTCGTCTGGAGCAAGTGCTGCGCGCGTTCCATGCGGCACCGGGTGATAAATTGAAGCGGGGCTTCGCCGCAGTGCTGTTTAAACTGGCGGCTAAAGTGAAATTTGCTGAATTTTGATTGGGCCGCTGTCTCTGTGAGTGAAAACGGCAAGTGGCAGCATTCCTCAAGTTCGTGCAGCACGCGGTCAAGCGGTTGGACAGGGCTTGCTTGAATACGCGGGCCAAGTTCAAGCCACAGCCATTCCAGCAGGAGTTGCATCTGCGCTTGTGCCGTCTTGCTGCTAATTTGCTGCTGCTGCGCCATTTGCTCAAACAGCGCGGTGACAAACGATGGATCTTTCGGCGCAGCGGTCCGGCTTTGTGGCGCATCATATGCTGCAGAACAAAAAACAATCCGGTGAATAAGGCCTGTCGCGGAAACCGCGTGCCACAGCCCTGCCGGCAGCAACACCAGTTGTCCTGTACCCGCTTGCCATGAGCCATGGCTTTCTTGGATCTCTGCAGTTCCGCTTTCGATCCACACGAGTTCGGAAGTCTTATTGTGGCGGTGAAGCGGCGCGGCGGGCAATTGATTGTATTTAGCGACAGAACAAATGGGGTTTTTAACGGTCATGGAACTTCATACTTTCTTTTATAAGGATTGAATACATCCAGTATAGCAAGAATCGATAAAAATAAGCGGGAAACCCCGTAGAATAATTCACTTAATGGCAAAAATCCGCAAGAATCAAGAAAAAAAGATCAGATTTCAGGGCAATCGACACAAAAAAGAGGCTTCCGCACAAGACGGAAACCTCTTTTCCTTTCGTTTAACAAACTGAATCATTGGATTTGGGCACCGATAGCCCGAACAGCGGACGCAGGTACAATGCAAAGAACGTACCGGCCAAAGCGAGTATGCCCCAAACGTAGCCGTGCAGGCTGAACGAAGCAATGCCGCCGAAATAGGCGCCGATGTTGCAGCCGAACGCGAGGCGTGCCCCGTAGCCCATCATCAAACCACCGACGACCGAAGCCCAAAAGTTACCGGCTTTGATTTTAGTGAATTTGAACAAGCCGCCGGCAGCCGAAGCGAGAAACGCCCCGAGAATGACGCCGAAGTTCAAGATCGTGGTCGAGTCCGCAAAAATGGACGATTCGAGCATCAGCGCATTGTTGCCTTGCCAGTAGCCCCAGCTTGCAACGTCAACGCCAAACATCCCCGCAATTTTAGAACCCCATAGTGCAAAAGCGGACGTGATGCCCCACGGTGTGCCTCGTGTCATCAGTGTCAAAGCATTCAACCCTGCCAAGACGATGGCTGCGGCAACCAGCGGCCACGAGCCGCGGAAAATGCGTTTCCACCCAGTAGCGGTCGGGAGCGGCGCCATTTTCGGCGCCCGTTTCTTTTTCTCGATGACCCATGTGATCCAAGCGATGACGCCGAACAACGCAATCGAGACGAGCCAGGCGCCCCCGTAGCCAAGTCCAGTAGAAGTGGCAAGTGAAATCGGTTCAAATGCCGGAAGTTCTTCGGTCCAAAACGGCAAATGGTAAGCTCCGACGGTCGTTCCGATAATAAAGAACACCAGCGTCACGAACATCACGGAGCGGCCGCCGCCAATGGCGTAGAGTGTTCCGGATGCACAGCCGCCGCCGAGCTGCATGCCAATGCCAAAAACGAATGCGCCGACGATGAGGCTGACGCCGACAGGGGACACATATCCTGAGACGCCTGTTCCAAAGAAGGAATAACCGTAAGCAAGAATCGGTGCAAATAACGTTACCGCCACAGCCAGCATCAGCATGTGGGAGCGCATGGCTTGCCCGTTGCCGACCGACATAAAGCGGCGAAAAGCGGAAGTAAAGCCGAAACGCGCATGAAATAAGGTATAGCCAAGTAAAAGTCCAATTACCAATAAAATGCTTTGCGAGATATGCTGTGTGGCGAGCAAGTACACAAGCAGAAGCGCTGAGACAATGATACCGCCGCCAATCAGCAGCTTTTGCGGCGCTTCCAGTGCCGTCGTATCACGGTAGACCGGATCTAATGCCTCGTCTACCGGCTGGACGCGTGTTGAAGTGGTCATAAAATCATCCTTTTCTGAGTGTTTTAGTAGGGAATAGATTTTTATCTTATACGAGTGCTTTTCGAAAGTCAAAAAAGCGGCTTTCAGGAGAAACGAATATAAGCGAGAAGGCTTTAGTGAAACTGCAAAGGGAGAACGCGTGCTGCAGTTGTGAGTTGCTGCTTTAGGTGGTATTCTACAGCTCACTGATTGATTTTATTTAGAAAGGTTCGATGAGAAAATGATGAAGAACATATTCACCAAAAAAGCATTATGGATCGCTGTTATTGTTTTCGGCGTCTTAATTGCCGGAAGCTTGACGGCTTTCTTTATATGGAGTCAGCAAACCTATAGCGCAGCAGCGGTGCCGCAGCTTGAACTTGAGGAAGTCCAGGAAAGTGATGACGGCTGGTATAGGTACACGGCTGAAGGGGCTGACAAAGGAATCATTCTTTATCCAGGTGCCAAGGTGGAACCCGAAGCGTATGGCTATTTGGCGCAAGATCTATCCGAGCGGGGGATTACCGTCGCTATTCCATCGGTTCGGTTGAATTTTGCCATTTTTGATGTATCTAAAGCAACTGAAGTTATCGAAAAAGATCCTTCGATCGAGTGGTATGTCGGCGGCCATTCATTGGGCGGGGCTGCTGCCGCAATCTATGCAGACAAGGAGTTGGACAAAGTCAGCGGGCTTATCTTGCTCGGCGCTTATGCTTCCGGCAACGACGAGCTGCACGCATCTACTTTGCCGGTCTTGTCCATCAGCGGTTCCAAAGACGGGCTCAGCACGCCTGAAAAAATCGAAGAATACCGCCCAAACTTGCCGCGGTCTACGACATTTGTTGAAATTCCAGGCGGCAACCATGCTTATTTCGGTGTATACGGCAGTCAAAGCGGCGACAACGATGCTGACATCACGGTTGCCGAGCAACAGGCAATTATTGTGGATTCTATTGTCGAGTGGTTGGATGAGGGACAAATGACTGGCGAAGAGTAAAAAGAAGCTATCCTAGCAGATAGCTTCTTTTTCATTCATGGCGTAAACTGGTGGTGAAACGAACGAAAAAAGGCCGTCAGCTGAAGCACTATGCGTCAGAGAATTATTCGGTTTGTCTGCAAAGTTTGATTAGAATGGAGGAGATCAATATGAGTCATCACGTATGGATCAATTTGCCGGTAGCGGATTTGGCTGCTGCCCAAGCGTTCTACCAAAAAAGCGGGTTTCTGACATTTAAAGAAGATGCAAGCGGCCCCGGACAAGCGGCTTTTGTGGCAAATGACGGACACCTTTATATTATGTTGTTTCCGCAAGAGGTCTTTAACAGCTTTACGCAGCAAGAAGCTACTGGCCGGTCCGCCGGGTCGGAAATGCTGCTGTCGATGTCGCTCGCATCCAGTGAAGAAGTAGACGACTTGATAACACAGATCGAACAAGCAGGCGGCACGGTTTATGCAGAACCGGGTGAACATAACGGGCTGTACGGAGCTGGATTCAGTGATCGGGACGGCCATCGCTGGAATTTTCTTGTTATGGATGAATAACCTGTGCGGACTTTCAGCCTTTTAAAGCCAACGGATATAGGCGGTCTCCCGCAGTTAAGGGGGAAAATCAGAAATGTCGCTATAGACAGGGAGCGGTCGCTGTGAACAATCGGGTTGTGTTTGGTTTACTGGTCGTGATTACAACCAGTTTAATGGGGTCTTCGTTTGCGGTCGGCAAGATTGGGCTGCAGCATGTGTCGCCGCTGCTGCTGGTCGGCATTCGCTTTACACTGGCCGGTATCTTGATGGCGATACTTGTGCGGCTGTTTCGGCGCAAGCACCCCGACGCGCGGCGGCTATGGCTGCGCATCGCTTGGATTGGCTTGTTTCAAACAGCGGGGGTGATGGGCTGCATTTTCCTGAGTTTGCGTACGATTACCGCAGGAGAATCAGCCATTCTAACATTCACGAATCCTCTGCTGGTCGTCATATTCGGGACGCTCACCCTTGGTTTGCGCTACCGGGCACTGCAATGGAGCGGCGTCGTACTTGGGTTTATGGGTGTCTTTATCACAATGGGCAGCGAAATCAACTGGGCAATCGGTACGTTGTTCGGCTCACTCAGCGCCGTTTCGTGGGCAATCGGCACGTTGCTGATCAAGCAGTGGGGGAGCCAGTTCGATACATGGGTCCTGACGGCTTATCAAATGCTCTTCGGGGGCATTTTGTTGCTTATGGTGAGCTTTGCTTTTGAAACACAAGCATTTGTGCTGAACGGGGAGTCCGTTTTTGTAATCATTTGGCTGGCGATTCCGGCATCGATTGTCCAATTTGCCATTTGGTTTTTCCTGCTGCAAAACGGCAATCCGGGGAAAGTGAGCGCGTTTTTGTTTTTAGCGCCGTTTTTTGGTGTATTGACCGGTTGGCTGCTTTTGGGAGAAGGCATCGGCTGGTCGCTGGCAGCAGGCGGCTCATTGATATTTCTCGGAATCTTTTTGGTGAACTGGCCAGAAAAGCAAGCTGAAACGGAAACGAAAGCGGCCGGCTGACCAATTGATTGTGTAAACAGGACAAAGCCCGAAAGCGGCAAATTTATTTAAATGAATCCGATTGAAACCATGCGTTAAGATTAGATGCAAATCTAATTGAAACATTTAGCAGTCGATGCTGAACAGATGTAAATTTAAACATTCGATAAACTTCAATTAAAAATCATCTGAACTGCAGCGAGAATTTTTGCAGACCAGATGATTTTTAGTTGGTTGATGCGTCTTTAGAAAAATCAGCGATATAATTGAATGTATTTGTATAAGTTGTATTAAATCCAATTCCAGCCGATTTCAGTAAAAAAACGCGTTTCGTCTCACTGTCAGGAGTATTCTTATTAAATGAGACGATACTTCCTATAATTTATATTATGTAAACTAAAATTAGTTTTGCCTTACATTGCTTTTACTTAGGCCCTCTCCTCGTTTACCCAACCCACGATATCTTTACTGGCATTCAAAAACCCCCGTACAATCCTCCGGGGGTTTTTGTTATTTGAATTGATTGCTGCGCTTCATATCCCGTATTGCCTGGATCGACAACCTCACGAGTAAAATCACGCATAGGAACAGTCCGCCGTATGCCGCCGTGTTCAAATAAATCGCGTATACGGTATCGATAAATTGTGCAATGGCCAGCAATGCGGCCGACAGAATGCCGAATGTTATCCCTGACATTAATAGCACGAACCTCGAAAACAACTGCATGACAAACCCTGCATTGTGCTTATCGGAAAACACATCATGATGCAGGATGATTTTACCGCTTTCCACACGCCGCACCAATTGATCGATGCGTTTTGGCAGTTTTGCCACTTCCGGCAAGATCAGCACCAATTCTTCTTCTAGGCGCTCTTTTGTCGCACGCGGTTGCTTGAATGGCTTTTTCAGTACTTCGGTCTTTT
>JASKZU010000046.1 GCA_030147455.1 Planococcus sp. (in: firmicutes)
CCCATATAAGAAGCAATGTCCCCTTTAAACAATGACCAGCAATATACCGTCCCGATACTGCAGTGAATCAACAGCGCGGGAAGCACCGCGCGCATCCACTTATTATCCCAATTCCCCATACGACAACTCCTTTAATCTTTTTTATTTTAAAACACGAACAATAGATAGTGTGAAATAATTTTAGTTCGTATTTCATTAAATAATTAATCTAAAAAAGAGATTTTTTAACAATTTAATAACCCATATACGAAATATAATGTGGTTATTATAACGCATTGTTCGGCAGAAAAAAACAGCTTTTTTATAAAAAGCAAGATGTTTTGAAAAGGAAGAGGAATGGAATTGTTTGTTTTTCTCTATGCTCAATCATATAATGGCGTGATTACAGGAAATCCAGGAAGCATCAGTTCTATAGATGCGAGCCTTGTTCTAGTCTTTTGCCGCTTTGATATATAAAACTGAAAATGAAAGGAGCAAGAACATATGAATTTGCCAAATAAAGTTTCCTCAACCACCGAGAATCATGTAAAAACAATCGAGCACGAAGTATTATGGGAGGTAAAATCTGCAGGTGAAGAGCCGATCTTTTCCACTGCTGTGTTTGCCAATTTCAGCAGCGGCAAGCGCGTGGTCATTTACCAATCCTGGGACTGGTATATTTACGTCCGGGAAGTGGAAACCGGGGAATTGGTCTGGCGATACTTGTTCGGCGCACCGAACTACGGACGGCCGCAAGCCGCCGATGTGAACAATGACGGCAAGATTGAAATTTTCGGCGCTTCTCACGACGGCCATGTATATTGCCTGGACGAAGAAGGAAACCGGGTTTGGTTTCACTCGAATCTTTATTTCCGGGAAGGCAGCGGACAGGTCACGTCCGCGAACGAATGGGGAATAACGGACGCCGCGAAAAATTGGGTGGCGAATTCTTTCCTGCGGATGGATGGCAACCATGCCAACTTAGTTATTGCTTCCGGCACCGGCGAAGGGCAAATACGCAAAATCAGCTCAGCCGAAAAGGACACGATTTGGATTGATGAAGCCTTTGCAACTTTGCCTGACGAGACATCGACTTATGAAATCCAGCCTTTCCACGAATCCGATGTGTACTATCAGCACGCAGGGCAATTGAAAGAAGAGCGGGACGGCTGGTTTTTGTACGTCACTTGCTTTGACAATCAATGCGTCAAACTGAACGCGAGCACAGGCGAGCTGGTATGGAAGTTCAGTTCACTCGAACAAAACGAACCTTTTCCGGTCATTACAGACATTGACGGGGACGGGAAATTGGAATGCCTCTTCAACAGCATCGATCAGCACGTGTATTGCCTGGACGCGGAAACCGGCGCACTCCAATGGAAAAACAACGCCGGATTCGGCATTGATTGCTTCGGCAGTTCTGCCGATATGGACCAGGACGGCATTGTTGAATACATCATAAATGGCCGCGGCGGCCGAACGCTTTACCTAGACGGCGCGACAGGCGAAACGAAATACAAATCCACCGATTGGTCCGTGTGGGCAACAAGCGAAACCAATTCAAGGGCGACAGTATTCGATTACGCGCAAGGCAAAAAAGCAGTCGTATTCGGCGGGTTGGCCGGGTTTGTCTATTGCCTGGACGGCCAAGCAAATACTATTTGGCGAACGCACCTGGCAGCGAACATGCGGGGGTCGACCAATATTTTGGATATCGACTTGGACGGAGAAGAGGAAATTCTAGTCCCTGACATGATGGGCACTCTCACGATCCTGAACAAGCAAGGAAAAGAAATCGGCCAAGTTCACGTCAAGGGCGGAATCGAAGGAACGCCTTTAGTCGGCGATTTGGATGGAGACGGCCAGGTTGAAGTGTTTCTAACGAGCCTTGACGGGTATGTAAAGATGATTAGGTTCAATCGACAGCTTTAGAACTGCTTCGATCTCTATGAATCT
This sequence comes from Planococcus sp. (in: firmicutes), assembly GCA_030147455.1. Lineage (GTDB taxonomy): Bacteria > Bacillota > Bacilli > Bacillales_A > Planococcaceae > Planococcus. The sequence goes on from JASKZU010000046.1 coordinate 1,936, forward strand.
TTCAACACCTGCTTTTTCAAACAGGCAAAAAACATATAGAAGGCGTGATGACAATGAAACAATGGCCGTTAGTATGTGGCCTCTTTTTATTAACTGGCTGTTCAGCACAGTCAGACTCGGAAGCGGAAGCGGAACCTGAATCAGAACAAGAAACTCAACCAACCGAAGACTTAAGACAGTATGCACACGGTGTTTCGATTGTTGGCAACTCGGTGCTTTGGTCCGAAAAAACCGACGAAGAACGCGAGGATAACAGTTGGACACATAATATTTACAAGAAAGAAATCGGGGAAACCGATGTAGACACACTGGTCGATGATCCCGAAGCACAAGAACCTGTCAGTGCAAGTGCTACTGACGAAACCACCAGCATCACATACGAGGATGGCTATGATTCAGAAAATAATGTTTCCCAGCGCTTTAAGCTTTATGACGACGATTGGGAAATGATATATGAATCGACATTGCTGGACGGGGGCCATTCCGGCCATGTTGCTTCCACAGACGAACACCATGTCATTTTTTGGTCTAACGGCTGGGTCAACGGAGGCGGTGTCAACGAACTTGGCACGGGCGAAGAAGTCCTTGTTTCAGCGATCTCAAATGACGGAGATGTGCTGCATGAAGTCAATCTTTCCCCAGCTTCCGAACGTGTGAGTTGGCCGATGCTTGCCGCTTCTGACGATAACGCGCTGCTCGTATGGCAGCATTTCAATGACGAAGCGACCGAAGCTGCACTTTATTTCGCCATCTATGATCCTGAAACCAATACTGTGACGAGCGATTCGGCTGAACTCGTGCCGCAGGTGGAATTTTATACGTATAGCGTTTCTTATGTACCAGAGGCCGAACAATATGTCGTGGCAGCGCAAACAGATGAAGGTGCTGTATTGATGCTGCTTTCAAAAGAAGGCGAAATTCTGGATGAAATCGACGCCCCTACTCTTGTCCGGGAAGCAGAACCTGCTATACAAGAAAATACACTCGTCTTTCCACAAATGCCTAGCGACTACTTCACCGTTGAAATCGAGGACGACCAGCTGGAGATGCAATCCTCTGAATCACTGGATATCGAATGGGGATCTACAGGCACAGCAGGTACGTTTTTAGATGACGGAACGGTTTATTTCGGGACGTTGGACGAGATCGGCTTGCAGGAATTGTTTTTGGAGATTGATCAAGAGGAAGAGTGAGAAATGGATACACATAAAACCGCCGGAGAAAATAATTTTTCTCCGGCGGTTTTATTTTGAGAACTTAAGATATAGGATAAATTAAAGTGATCCAACCCGATCCGAAACCACTTTTACAGCCTTCACGAATTCCGCAACGAATTCTTCACGGTTCACATTATGAAGAACATGCACATTCGGCTTTTCGCCTGTCCGATTCGTATAATCCACCACTGTCGCCCCTGCTGTGATGCCTTCAAGGGAAGTCTCCACATAGCAGTCCTGCCCTTCGAACAATTCGGGCCGCAATAGATACATGACCGCACAAACATCATGAAAATGGAGCACCTGGTCGTAATTATCCTCGTGAAAAGGCGTTCTCTTGATAGCATCTAAATAATACGTGACAAGGCCATATGCTTTCTCCGCAAATTCGGTTCCGATATCCAAAATGCTTTTCGCTTCATCAAGCGTGACAAATGCTTTATGCGTTACATCCAACCCGCTCATGACGACCGGAACGCCGGAACGAAACACAATCTCAACCGCATGCGGATCCACATAAGCATTGAATTCAGCCGACGGGGACATATTGCCGCCCACTGCTGCTCCGCCCATCCATGAAATGCGCTCGATTTTCGGCTTTACTTCCGGATGCGCCAACAATAAAGCCGCCACATTCGTTAAAGGGCCCGTCGCGACAAGGGTCATTTTTTCATCGCCCGCCATAATTGTTTCCCGCATCGCAGCAACGGCCGGACGTTCACTCGCCGGCAAAGTCGGAGGCGGAAATTGGACATTCCCAAATCCACTTTCCCCGTGGATCTCTTCCGCCATTTCAAGCTCACGGAAAATCGGCTGCTCCAAGCCGCGCGCCACTTCCACTTCCACCCCGATATAACTTAAAAACATGCGTGCATTGTAATTTGTCTTGTCCTGCGAAATATTCCCCGAACA
>JASKZU010000048.1 GCA_030147455.1 Planococcus sp. (in: firmicutes)
GGATTTTGCCTTCATCTTTCGTGCCGTCTGTTTCCACTCCGCTTGAAACGTCCACCATGAACGGAGCGGTCTGGCGTATTGCTGCCTGCACATTTTCTGCGTTCAACCCGCCGGCCAAAATAAGCCGGCCCCGGTCCACATTCGCGCCTTCAAGCAAACTCCAATCAAATACATGCCCGCTTCCTCCCCGGTAATCCGTACCCGGTGCATCCACCAGCACATAGTCGGCAATCGATTGCTCGAGTTTTCGGACATCTTCTTTTGTGCGGATTGAAAATGCCTGGATGACCGGAACGTTGATTTGTTCAATCAACCCATCCGGTTCATCGCCGTGTAGCTGCACCATCGTAAGCGGTACCGATTCGACTGCCTTTTCGATCTCTTCCAACGAAGCGTTGACGAAAACACCGATGCGGTCGATCCCAGCCGGCGCATGCCGCGACAATGCCGCTGCCTGCTCGACCGTTACGCGCCTTTTGCTCGGGGCAAAGACGAATCCAATGGCATCTGCAGGCGATGCTGCTTCGACGTGCTGTTTTTCCATCAGTCCACAGATTTTCACACGCGTCATTCGACTTCCTCCCGCCCTGTTGCCGACCGAATCCAAGATTCCGGATCTTGTGAGCGCATTAACGCTTCTCCTACCAGCACGCCTGATGCACCGAGCGAATAGGCATAATCTGCATCTGTCGTTTCATGCATGCCGCTTTCGCTGATCAATACAGCTCCACTGCCGAATGAAAACTGCTGCGCCAACTCTTTTGTCCGCTCGAGCGATACATCAAACGTCCTGAGGTTGCGGTTATTGACTCCGATCAGCTGCGCGCCGAGCGCCTCTGCTTTTTCGAGTTCCTCTTCATCGTGCACTTCGACCAGAACTTCAAGGCCAAGTCCAGTGGCGTAGTGGAACAGCTGCTCGAGTTCTGCATCTTTAAGTGCTGCGACGATAAGCAAAATAATGGTGGCGCCTGCCGCCTGCGCACGTTCGATTTGAATGCGGCTGACCATGAAATCTTTGCACAAAACCGGCACGCTCACTTCTCGAGCCACGCTGCGCAAATCTTCAATCGTCCCTTTAAAATACTGTTCATCCGTCAAAACGGATATAGCGGCTGCTCCGGCCGCTTCATATTTCCTGGCCTGCGCCAGTATATCCACTTCCATGCGGATGGCGCCTTTTGAAGGCGACGCCCGCTTGATTTCTGCAATGACCCCGCGGTTCTCCCGAAGTGCATCAATAAGTTTCGGCTTGGCAGGATAGTGTTCTGTTAATGGATAGCTGTTTTTGTAAGCAACGATTTCCTGGCGTTTCGTTTCTATGATTTGGTTCAAGATTGTCATACGAGCACCCCCGATGCCAAACGATGCGCTTCGTACACACGCGCCGTTTCACCTGATAAAATCGACTTTCTTGCCTGATGCACGCCTTCCGCGATAGTCGCAGCTCGGCCGCTAACGTAAAGAACCGTTCCCGCGTTCAAGGCTACTGTGTCCAAATAGGCGCTTGGCGTACCGCTGATGATTTGCCGGAAAATATCGGCGTTGCGCTTTGAATCGCCGCCCCGAATCGCTTCGATCGGCGCAGTCTCAAGGCCTACATCGTGCGGATGAACTGTTATGCTGCGTTTTCCGTTTTCGTCGAACACCACCAGTTGATTGACACCGGCAAGAGAAAGTTCGTCCAATCCTCCTGCACCGTGGACCACCGCTCCCCGCTTTCTGCCGAGGCGCATCAAGGCATCTGCCATCGGTTCCATCATGTCCTGGCGGTAAACGCCGCTCATTTGAACGGCAATTGGCAGCGGATTGGCGAGCGGCCCAACTAAATTAAAGATGGTCGGCGTGCCGATTTCCTTGCGCACGCTGCGCAGTGCACCAAGCGCCGGATGAACGGCCGGGGCAAACAAGAAAGCAATGCCCGTTTGCTCGACAAGTCCCGGAATTTCGGATACAGCAAGCTGCGTTGAGATTCCGAGTTCTTCCAGTACATCCGAACTGCCGGTTTTGCTGGAGACGCTTCGGTTGCCGTGCTTTGCCACGTTCATGCCGCAGCCCGCCAGAACAAAGGCCGTCACTGTGCTGATGTTAAAGCTGAACGACTTGTCGCCGCCTGTGCCGCAAACATCCACCAGTTCTCCCGGCACTTCCGGAAGCTTGAGAGCTTTCTCGCGCATCGCAAGCACCAGTCCAACCAACTCATCTGCTGTTTCGCCTTTTGTATGCAATGCATTTAAAAATTGCTTGATTTCTTCATGGCTCATGCGGCCTTCAAGCAATTCCAACGCCTGTTGTTTCATCATTTGTTCAGTCATATTCTCTACTCTGCTCATCTCGATCTCTCCTCGTCTCGTATTAAAATGCAAAAATCCCCGCAACCAGAATAGAATTCCGGTTGCGGGGACGGTGTTAACCGCGGTACCACCACGCATTAATGCATTTTTTGCACTCACTTAAAAGGCTTTTGCCTTTCCCTTTAACGCAGGGTTACGTCCGCCATACTCGCTTCCGCTTTCCGGCTGGCTCTCCTAAGTCCATTCGCACAGCACGCCCAATCAGCTCTCACCACCCGCTGACTCTCTAAATGAACGCTGCTGCCTACTCGTCTCATTCGTCGATTTTCACTCTTCTGTTCTCATCTCAATATACTCTGCTCTCGAATTAGACTTGCCGCTCTCAACAAGTTGTCCTTCATATTAAAAGGTTTTGTATATTCTGTCAAGTGCAGGCATCTAGACTTTCCACTACAGGTCCAGGCACTTGGCAATGATCATTTTCATAACAGCCCTTTGCCGCAAAAGCATAAGGGAAGCTGATTACTCTTCGATCAAGCCTTTTTCGAGCAGGAACTCACGCGCAACTTCGCTTGCTTCGTCTTGATCGATGTCAACGCGAGCATTCATGGCAAGCATTTCCTCATCTGAAATTTGCCCGTTCAGCCCGCTCAATACTTGTTCGAGCTCCGGATATTCTTCCAGCGTTTCAGTCCGAACAACTGGCACCGCGTCGTATTTCGGGAAGAACGACATGTCGTCTGTTGTTGTTTTCAAGTCAATCAGCTGAATACGGCTGTCGGTCGTAAAGGCCGGAATCACGTCCACATCCCCATTTTGCACTGCTTGATACATGATTGCCGGGTCAAAGCTTTCTGTTGCGGAAAACTCAAACGAATATGTCGACACTAAATCATCGTATCCGTCGCCTTGGCGCTCATAAAACGGATGGGGCGCTCCAAAGCTCACCTCTTCTGATTGTGAAGCTTCCGCCAGTTCTGAATACGTTTCTGCATCGTAATCTTTGGTATAAGCCAGCGTATAGCCGTTTTCAAATCCAAGCGGCTCCAGCCAAGTAGCTCCCAGTTCTTCTTCATATCCCGCGCGCACCGCTTCCAGCACTTCTTCAGAGGATTGCCCAGGCGTTGTTTCCTGCTTCAGGACATCTTTTAATCCTGTGCCGGTATACTCCACGTACATATCGATATCGCCTTTCTCAAGTGCCGGCGTCATGATGGACACTTCGCCAAGCCCTTCTTTATAAGACACGCTGTACTCTGAATTCGCTTCGATATACTGCCCGACAAGTTGAGGAAGAATATATTGCTCTGTCCACGGTTTTCCGCCGATGACGATTGGATCCGAGTCTCCACCGCTGCATGCGGCCAGCAAAGCGGATGTTCCAAGCAGCACTCCAATAGCTGTTTTTTTCATTTTATAAAATCCCCTTTTCATTCGCTTTGTAAAACTGGTTTGATTATCCCATTCGCGCCTGGATTTAGCCATTGCCCAGCCTCAAGTTTACGTTTTCAATCCTTTTGGCGTTGCACGTTTTTCGATCCATTTCAAAAACAAATCAAAACCGATGGCAAGCAGCGCAACCGGCAACGCTCCGGCAAGCACCAGCGAGTTGTTATACGATTGCAGTCCCCGGTAAATAATATCGCCAAGCCCGCCTGCCCCTACAAAGGTTGCAAGCGTAGCGATGCCGACCGTTAATACCGTAGCCGTCCGGATGCCCGCCATAATGAACGGCAAAGCAAGCGGCAACTCGATTTGGCGCAGAATCTGCGTCCTGGTCATGCCCATCCCGCGCCCTGCTTCAATTGTAGATCCGTCTACACCGACAATGCCGGCATATGTATTGCGCAGAATCGGCAACAAAGCATAAATGATCAGTGCGATCATGGCCGTCGGAGAACCGATTCCCAAAATCGGAACGAGAAAGCCGAACAACGCAAGGCTTGGAATGGTTTGGAACACAGCAGTTACACCGATCACCGGCTCAGCAAACCGGCGGTAGCGCGCAATCACAATGCCAAGCGGCAGAGCGATTGCAATGCCGATCGCCACCGCGATAAATGATAGGTATACGTGCTCGAGAAATGCATTTTGGATCATGTCCTGACGGCTAATGACCGTATCGAAAAATGCTTTCATGTGCGCGCCTCCTGTTCCTTATGAAGCGCCGCTTTCAATAACTCACGCTCGCCTGCATAGCCGATCAATTCGTCGCCCCGATAAACCGCAAGATATTGTCCGCTGCTTTCTTCCAGCAATCGGTGTGCTTCACTTATTGAAAGATCAGCAGACGCCGATTCCGCTTCTCCTGTCCATTCACGATCCAAAAGAAACGCAAATTCCCGCAGGCGGCGGTCGC
>JASKZU010000339.1 GCA_030147455.1 Planococcus sp. (in: firmicutes)
GAGGGCGTCTGCAGCGATCCTTCAGTTGTAGAAGCCTACGCCAACGATCCGATGGTGGAAAAGAAAATTTCGGTCGGCCTTATCAATCAGCTCGGGTCCGGTGTCTCTTGGCTAAAAGAAAACGCCGAAAGCTTTACAGACCCGGTGCTTGTCCTTCACGGCAATGAAGACGGGCTTGTCGCTGAGCAGGATTCCCGCGACTTCTACGGAGAAATTGCTTCACAAGACAAAACTTTGAAAATCTATGCGCGTCTGATGCACGAGATTTTCAATGAGCCGTCCAAACACAAGATTTACTATGAAGTAGTAGAGTGGATCGAAGAACGAATTAAAGCATAAAGAAACCTCCTCATCGCAAAATGAGGAGGTTTCTTCTTGTATTTTCGACCGGATTATTATACAGCCTCATAATCCGAATCTTCCTGATTCACAGAACGGTGTTTCACAATTTGCGCTATATACCATAACACAACGACCAGTGTGATCACCGATCCGATCATCGCCGAAATGGTGTAGTCCATGTTCAAGCCTTCAGGTGCATAGAAGATGTACATCGACACGACGCCTGTCATAAAGACGGCAGGAATGCCGCTGATCCAGTGCAGTTTCGCATTTTTCAGCAAGTACATCGTGGCGGTCCACAGCATGAACGTCGCGACCACTTGGTTTGTCCAGCCGACGTAGCGCCATAGGAATGTGTAATCGATCGTCGCCATGTAAAATGTCGGGATGGCGAGTGGAATCGTGATCAATAGGATTTTCAATTTGCCGTCGGTGTTGTAGAACTTCGATAGCAGATCCCCCAAGATCATGCGCGATGAGCGAAGGGCTGTATCGCCTGTCGTGATCGGCAGGATGATGACGCCGAATATGGCAAGGATTCCGCCCAGCGTGCCAAGGAGTGAGATGGAAATTTCATTGACGACGCCAGATGGGCCGCCCGCTGCGAGTGCCGTGCCAAGTCCGTCGGTGCCGTTAAAGAACGTCATGCCGGCTGCGGCCCAGATCAACGCGATGATACCTTCGATGATCATGGCACCGTAGAAGATCTTGCGGCCGTCGGTTTCTTTTTTCATCGTCCGGGCAATGATCGGGCTTTGCGTGCTATGGAAGCCGGAGATCGCGCCGCAGGAAACAGTGACCATCAAAAGCGGCCAAATCGGCAAATCGCCCGGATGCAGATTGCTGAAGGTCAAATTCGGCATCGGTTTTCCTGAGAAGACGAGTGCTACGGCAACCGCAACGGCCATGAATAGAAGAATGCCTCCGAGCACCGGATAGATCGGGCCGATGATGCGGTTGATCGGCAAAATCGTCGCGATGATAAAATAACCGAAGATAAGTGCAAGTGCCACCATAAAGCTGATCGGCGTGATTTGTGCGATCAACTGGGCAGGGCCTGCAGTAAATGCAGCCGCAACCAACAGCATCAATACAAGCGACAAGCCGTTGATAAAGACTTTGGCGTTTTTGCCTAGAAAGCGGCCGACAAGTGTCGGGAACTGCGCGCCGCCGTGGCGCATCGACATCATGCCGGAAAAGTAATCATGGACGCCGCCGGCGAAGATACAGCCGACAACAATCCAAATAAAAGCGACAGGCCCGTATAATGCACCTGCAACGGCTCCGTAGATCGGGCCGAGCCCTGCGATATTCAATAGCTGAATCAAGTTGCCTTTCCACCAGCTCATCGGGACATAATCGATGCCGTCTTTTTGGGCATAAGCCGGAGTCGGAGTTTGGTCGTCGACGCCAAAGACTTTTTCGATAAATTTTGAATAGAAGACGTACCCTAAAATTAACAATGCAAGTGCGGCGAAAAATGTAATCATGTAAGTCGTCCTCCTGATGTATGCGATATATTGTATTCACATGATAACATCTTTCGAAAGAAATTAAATATAATATTTCAAAAAAACTAATTTTTCTATTTATTTTTACTAAACAATAAGGTTTTTAATATAGAAAGTAATATGAAAGCGTATCCAATGGGTTTGAAGCAATAGGATTTATTTTTACTTCTTATCAATTAGAATGCAGAAGCAGTTTTTACTATCTTGAAATACAAGTTGTTGGAAGAGGGGAGAACCAGCCGCCAACTTTTCTCCATAGAAAAAAGACGGGGATGATTCCCCGTCTTTTGGCAAGCCATTATTCAGCGTTGATTGTAAGAACGCCGCCTTCAAATTCGATTGTGCGGTCGCCTTTTTTCGCATACGCATTGATCTGGTATTCGCCTTTAGTAAGCGGCGCTCCGTTGATCGTCATGTTCCATCTGAATCCGTGCAAACCGCGCGGCACATTTGTTGCTTGAGCAGTTGTCAACAGCAATGCGCCTGTTTTAGCGTTGCGGACGCGTACTTCGAACTCATCTGCGCCAGCCGGCAAGTTGGCTGTGCCGACCAGGTTGCCGCCGACAACCTCAAGACCCAATGAGTTGATCAGTGGGAAATCCGGTTCTTGGACGAACAGGATCGTTGGTACTTCGATTGTTTGTGTGCCATCGCTTAGGATGAACGTTCCTTCGTAGTAGCCCGGCTTCAGGTTGTTTGCATCCACTTGA
>JASKZU010000056.1 GCA_030147455.1 Planococcus sp. (in: firmicutes)
TAGTAGGCAAAATCTTCGCCGCCCATTTGAGGCGGGCAGTTGAAAACTTCTGTGACGCCGGGGACGTCTGCAGCGAGGTCGCGCAAAAACTCGGTTTCTTTTTCATGGTTGACGACAGGCGGATAGCCGCGATGGAAAGCAAAATCAATCTGGCTTCCGGTTGTTGCGGCAGTGCCGTCGACGATTCGCTGCATTTCCTGCTCGACCAGGCTGCGCGTATGTTCTGTAAATGATCTGACTGTGCCGTTCAGTTTGGACTGGTCGGCGATAATGTTAAATGGATTTTCAGCCATAAACGAAGCAATTGTCAGAACCGCAGATTCGAGCGGATCGACGCGCCGTGACACCAGGTGCTGCAAGTTGTTGACCAACTGGGCGCCTGCTACAACGGCATCGACCGTTTCATGCGGCATGGCTCCGTGGCCGCCGCGGCCTTGTACAGTAATTTCAAACCGGTCGGCTGCAGCCATAATCGGTCCCGTCCGGTAATCAATGCGCCCAAATGGAGTTGTCGACCATAAGTGGGTGCCGAAAATCACGTCGACGTCGTCGAGCGCTCCGGCATCGATCATTGGCTTCGCCCCGCCTGGTGCAAGTTCTTCGGCATGCTGGTGAATAAGTACATAAGTTCCCGGCAGTTCTTCGGCATGCTGATGAAGAATTTTCCCGAGAACAAGCAGCGTAGCCGTATGGCCGTCGTGGCCGCACGCATGAACGACATTCGGAACAGTCGATTTATAACTTGTGTCTTTTTGATCCTGGATCGGCAAGGCGTCAAAGTCTGCCCGCAGCGCAACGGTTTTTCCAGGTTTTTGCCCGCGAATGGTTGCAACAACGCCATTGCCGCCGACGCCGGCGCGAATTTCCACGCCAAGAGATTCATAGTAATTGCGGATATACGCCGACGTTTTTGTTTCGTGGAACGACGGTTCGGGATTCATATGAAGGTGGCGGCGAATCTCCACCATTTCGGGATAGGCATTATCAAGTTCGGCAAATATCTTCTCGAGCATCCAATCAAATCCTTCCATAATTTCTTCTTTTATCAGTTTAGTTTAACACAGCAAAAAACAGAACGGAAAACCTCCGTTCTGTCAGTAGGTGAAATTCAAGTATGAAGCGACAAAGTACAGCATCAGCACGATAAAGGATGGCACGCTATAGATGAGCGTCGAAGTGGTTTTCCCGCGAAACAGCGAAAACATGACCAAGGTACTCATTGCGAGCACGGCAGTAGCCATGATCAAGTTGGCTCCGGAAACTTGTGAGAGAATCGCGCCTTCTGTATAAACAGGATCGGACAATGCCAATATGACCATGTTGAAAATGTTGCTCCCAAGTACCGCACCGACCGCCATATTTACGTTGGAAAGCCTCAGCGCAACAAAAACTGAAATCGCCTCCGGTAAAGAAGTGGCGGCTGCTACAAGAAAGCTTCCGACAAAACTCGAGCCGATGCCAGTGACAACGGCAATTTCATCACCCGTAATCGAAAGGGCAGTGCCGGCTGCCATAATGATCAATGCAAAAAGCGCAAAGCGGATGCCCGCCTGTTTTGCTGATAAGTGGCCGCTCGGATTGACCGGAGCTGCTGTATTTTTCTGGGCGTTTTCGAGTGGGGCAACGCCTTGTTTTGGCAGTTTATTGATAATCAACATGCCGACGACATAAGATAATCCGATAATCAGTGCGTCTACGCCAATGCCGAAGACTGTGATGTCGGTGCGGATCCATAAGGCTATCATAAGCAGCACCGTCAAAAAGATGCCGAGCATCGAAGAATACACATGGTCTCTTGAAGCGCGTTCAAGCAAGCGCCTTTTGTTCAACAACAAATCAAAACTTGCAAGAATGAATAAATTAAACAGGTTAGAGCCGACCATATTGCCGACTGCAATGTCTGCATTGCCGATGGCAGCTGCCGAAAAACTGGTGGAAATTTCCGGAAGCGACGTAGCCCCGGCCAAAAGCAACGTGCCGACGAGCATGCCACCCATCGATGACTTTTCGCTGATAACATCTGCGTACTGCGAAAGCTTAATGGCAGCAAAAACCGTGACGGCCGCTGCAAGCAAGAAATAAATAAACACCAAACCCAATTCCCCCTAACCTAGACGATCAACGTCACAACTGCTATTGATCTTGTTCCGGTTTTGCCTTGTATGTCGTTATATACGAAGAGCCTGAGAAGATATTGGCCCGCGGTGTATCGGAAGCATCTGCCGGCTTATCGGCATGTGCTTTTGCAAACGCCTGGGATTCTTTCCATTTCTCATAAAAAGCAGGAGATTCCCATTCAGTAAGTACAACATAGGTATCTGAACCCTTAGGGCGCAACACGCGGAATGCTATATAGCCAGGTTCGTTTTCAATGGCGCCTGCACGGTTCTTAAACCGGTGTTCAAAGACAGGACGCCCCTCATCAGCCACTGGAATGTTGTTCATAACGAAAAATCCTTTTTCGCGGAACTCGCCGGTGCCGTCAACCACTTCATAGCGGCGCGGTGTTTGAAAAATGGTTTTTCCTTCGGTTTCGTGAAGCAATAATGTCGTATTTTCTCCCTGCATCAGAACCATCGTATCCTGTGCATGTTTTTCACGCAGTTTTTTCATGAAATCATAGGTGCCGGTAGTCATGTATAGATTCATCAGAAAAGCCTCCTTATTTAATAAGTAGAATTGCGAATATATACCCGACTTTTCCCGAAAGCTGGTGGCTTGAAACAGGAGTTGACGAAACGGTGAAGGCATTCGGGTCTAATTTATGACAATTGCCTCGTGATTCTATACAATAAGGAACGGAGCGTCTATAGTAATAACGGATAATCACGAATATACGAAATGCAGAGACTGAAGGGATGAAACGACTCATGACTTTTAACGATACGTATTTGCGCGCTGCGCGCGGGGAAAAAACGGATCATGTACCGGTTTGGTATATGCGCCAAGCTGGCCGTTCCCAGCCTGAGTACATGAAAATCAAGGAAAAATATTCACTAGAAGAAATTACCCATCAGCCGGAACTTTGCGCTTATGTAACAAAATTGCCGGTCGACCAGTATAACGTCGACGCTGCGATTCTTTACAAAGACATTGTGACACCGCTTCCGGCCATCGGTGTGGACGTTAAAATCAAAGCGGGCGTCGGCCCGGTCATCAGCAACCCGATCCGCACCAAAGCGGATATCGACCGCCTCGGAGAAATCAACCCGGAGCAGGACGTGGACTATGTCTTGAAGACGATCAAGCTACTGACAGAAGAGCAATTGAATGTGCCGCTTATCGGTTTTGCCGGAGCTCCGTTTACGCTGGCCAGCTACATGATCGAAGGAGGCCCGTCCCGCAGCTATAATAAAACAAAAGCCATGATGGTATCCCAGCCTGAAATGTGGTTTGCATTGATGGATAAACTGGCTGATACGATCATTCCTTATGTAAAAGCACAAATTCACGCAGGCGCCAAAGCAATCCAGATTTTCGACTCGTGGGTTGGCGCTTTGAATGTAGAAGATTACCGCATCTTTATCAAGCCGGTAATGGACCGCATCTTCAAAGAAATCGGCGAAGAAGGCGTACCGATGACAATATTCGGCGTGGGGGCAAGCCACTTGGCCAACGAATGGCACGACTTGCCGGTGGACGTCGTCGGCCTGGATTGGCGCTTGCCGGTCGCAGAAGCGCGCGAAAGAGGACTAACAAAAGCTTTGATGGGCAACTTCGATCCGTCGTATTTATTGGCCGATTGGTCTGTGATTGAAGAGCGCACGAAAAAGATCTTGGATATGGGCATGCAGAACGATGGCTATATCTTCAACCTTGGGCACGGCGTATTTCCTGAAGTGCAGCCGGATACGCTAAAACGCTTGACAGCTTTTGTCCATGAATACAGTGCAGCGTACAAACAACAGAACTAACAAAATTTTGACGAGGTGATTGTGATGAAAAAGACAATGGGATTATTGGTAATGGCATATGGCACGCCTTATTCGGAAGATGATATCGAGCGCTACTATACGCACATCCGCTATGGCCGCAAGCCGAGCGAAGAAGCGTTGCAGGATTTAAAAGACCGCTATAAAGCGATCGGCGGAATTTCGCCGCTTGCTAAAATTACGAAAGACCAAGCGAACAGCCTATGTGCGCGCTTGAACGAATTGCAGGACGATATCGAGTTCAAAATGTATCTTGGTTTGAAGCATATCGAACCATTCGTTGAAGACGGCGTAGAAGAAATGAAAAAAGACGGCATCGAAGAAGCGATTTCGATTGTTCTTGCGCCGCACTTCTCGACATTTTCCGTTAAATCCTACAACGGCCGCGCAAAAGAAACAGCTGACAAGCTTGGGATCAAGCTGACTTCGGTGGAAAGCTGGTATACAGAGCCGAAATTCATTCAGTTCTGGAGCGAGAAAGTGAGCGCGGCATTTGCGGAAATGTCCGAAGAAGAACGCGCGAAAGCCTGCTTGATTGTTTCTGCGCACTCGTTGCCGGAAAAAATCATCGCAAACGGCGACCCGTACCCGGATCAATTAAAAGAAACAGCTGATTTGATCGCCGAAGCAGCAGGCATAGAAAACTATGAAATCGGCTGGCAAAGCGCTGGGCAGACGCCGGAGCCTTGGATCGGGCCGGATGTCCAGGACTTGACGCGCGATTTGCACGAACAAAAAGGTTATAACTCATTCGTCTACACACCGGTTGGGTTTATTACAGACCATTTGGAAGTTTTGTATGACAATGACTATGAGTGCAAAATCGTCTGTGACGAAATTGGCGCCGCATACCGCCGCCCGGAAATGCCGAACGTGGATCCATTGTTTGTCGACGGGATGGCCAATGTCGTGTTGAATAAATTAAATGAAGAATCAGCCCTTAACCGCTAAAGGCAATGGAAAGTTGCAATTTCTGGAGGCGTCACACGCAATGAAAAAATGGACAGGTTTGCTGTTATTGCTGCTGCTCCTGGCGGCATGTTCACAAAAAGATCTTTCTGCAGGAGCAGGTGAAATGCCTGAGGAAGTGACCGTCGACTTTATAACGGAAGCGTCGGCGCAGCCTGGCGAAGAAGTGGTTCTAGCGGCTGCTGTTGCCCAAGGGACACAGCCGGTGGACGATGCAGACGAAGTCGTCTTTGAAGTTTGGCAATCAGGTGCGCGCGACAGCAGTGAAATGCTTGAAGGCACCCATACCGAAGATGGGGTTTACGAGCACAGCCACCTGTTTGAAGAAGAAGGGCTGTATTTTATCCAAGCACATACAACTGCCCGGCGCATGCATGTTATGCCTAAAATGGAGTTGACGGTCGGCGACCCTGATCCCGGTTCGATCGTGCCGGATGACAGCAGCGATACAGATGCCATGAAGCATTTAGGGCATTAACAAACAATGTTGCTGTTACTGATACAGTTTTCATAAAAGAGCGGCCGGAATTTTTATCCGGCCGCTCTTTTTAATTTAGCAAGTGCATTAAATTTTATTGCAGGACTGGCAATGATTGCCGTAGCATTCATGCTGCTCCTCAATCTTTTCTCCACATGTGGCGCATTGTTTCGGCGGCAGGTTTTTAAAAAATTCAACTACGTTCTCAATCATATTCTCCAGCTCCTTTTTGTTATAGTACTGTTATTATTATCGTTAGTGTATTATAACAGATTGGATTCGTCAACCGTAAACAGTGATTAATTTTGTAAAGTTCGTTAAAATGAAATCAACCGATCAGTAAAAAGGAGAGAGACTATGTATTTTGTAGATAATAAGGGAATTACAGATCCACGCATCAACTTGGCTATTGAGGAATATTTATTAAAAACAATGAACGTTGATGAAAATCCGTTTCTACTGTTCTATATCAACGAACCGTCGATCATCATCGGGAAAAACCAGAACACGGCAGAAGAAATCAATACGGATTACGTAGATGTCAATGGCATTCATGTGGTACGCCGCCTTTCGGGCGGAGGTGCTGTCTACCATGACCAGGGAAATTTGAACTTCAGCTTTATTACAAAAGATGACGGCAACAGCTTCCGCGACTTCCGCAAGTTTACAGAGCCGGTCGTGAAGGCGCTGCGCGATATGGGCGTAGATGCGGAACTTTCCGGGCGCAATGATTTGCTTACCGGAGGGCGCAAGATTTCAGGGAATGCACAATTTGCGACGCGCGGCCGCATGTACAGCCATGGGACGCTGTTGTTCAACACAGAAATGGAAGAAGTCGTCTCTGCCCTTAAAGTAAGCAAAGAAAAAATTGAATCCAAAGGAATCAAATCAATTCGCAGCCGTGTGGCCAACATTTCAGAATTTCTCGAAGAGCCGATGTCGATCGAACAATTTCGCGAAAAGCTGTTGAACTCGATTTTCGGTGGTGCGGAACAAGTGCGCTACTGGGAATTGACCGATGAAGATTGGGAAAACATCCGTCAGTTGTCGAAAGAACGCTACGGAAATTGGGACTGGAATTATGGCAAATCCCCGAAATTCAATATCAAGCATTCGCACCGGTTTCCTGTCGGCGGAATCGATGTCCGCCTTCAGGTAGAAAAAGGCATCGTACAAGAAGCCCATATTTATGGCGACTTTTTCGGCGTCGGCGATGTGACGGAAGTTGAACAAGCCATTTCAGGCGTCAAATACGAACGCGCTTCGCTTGCCAAGGCAATTGAAGGGCTCGATATCCCGAAACTGCTTGGCGGGATCACTGCAGAAGAGTTTCTCAAACTGATTTATTAAGATTTTTTCTGGAGCCTGCTTTCGAGCAGGCTCTTTTGTTAAACTAGAAGAAATGAAAGGGGGAGGAAATAATGGGTGAACAACGGATATTCATTGTAGAAGATGACGCGAAAATTGCCTCGCTTTTATCAGACACATTGCGCAAATACCACTACGATGTCGAAACAGCGACAGATTTTGACCGCATCATTGAAGAATGCGTTGCCTTCGACCCCCACCTGATTCTTTTGGATATCAACTTGCCTTCTTATGACGGCTATTATTGGTGCCGCCAATTAAGGCAGCAAACCACATGCCCGATTTTGTTTATATCCGCAAGGTCCGGTGAGATGGACCAGGTATTCGCACTCGAAAACGGCGGTGATGACTTTATTACGAAACCTTTTCATTATGAAATCGTCCTTGCCAAAATAAGGAGCCATTTGAGGAGAGCTTACGGCGAGTATGCGCCAAAGCAGGAAGAACGCACTGTGCGTGCCGGTCGCCTTGTATTGTATATGGAACGGCTCGAGCTGCATTGCCGTGAAAC
>JASKZU010000126.1 GCA_030147455.1 Planococcus sp. (in: firmicutes)
CATGCCTTCGTGGGATCGCTTTGAACAGCAGGACGCGGCTTATAAAGAGTCGGTATTGCCAAAGGGCATTACAAAGCGTTTGGCTATTGAAATGGGATCATCATTCGGTTGGCACCGTTACCTTGGATTTGAGGGCGACATTATTGCCATCGATCATTTTGGCGCAAGTGCACCAGGTGAGAAAATCATGGAGGAATTCGGCTTCACAGCTGACAATGTGGTTTCCAAAGTCAAGCAATTGATCAACGGATAAACTGTTTTATCAGAAAACCGCCGGAGGAAAATCCCCGGCGGTTTTTGACTGGTTTTTAGTTTAGTGTTGCTTGGACAATCGAATGGACGGTTCCCTAGTTTTTTCGTCTGCTCTATATGGTCACCCATACAAATTTATAGTATAATCCTTTTTGGTACATGATTTAATTGGCAAGACGAAGGAGGTATTTTAGTTGGATACATGGATCTGGATTATAATCGTTATCGTGGCCCTGCTTGCAGGAGTTGCACTTGGATTCTTTATCGCTCGCCGATATATGATGAAATATCTGCAAGACAACCCACCGATCAATGAAGAGATGCTGCGGATTATGATGATGCAAATGGGCCAAAAGCCATCGCAGAAAAAAATCAACCAAATGATGTCTCAAATGAACAAAGCCTCGACAAAACCGGGCAAAAAAGCATAAGCCCTTTATGGAGCCTGCTGCAATATTTAGCCTGTTGGCACCGAATTAAAACCCGCTGCTTCGCAACTTTCCGCGAAGCAGCGGGTTTTTGTGTGAACGCGTATTTGTAAATTGGTCTACGGATAAACTAACCTTGATTTTTATGCAACGTATACATGCCGCTTTGCAATTGTCCCGACACATGCGGTTCGATCAATTCAATCGCTCCATACAGCGCTTCTAGGTCGATGCCTGTTTTAACGTTCATGCGGTGAAGCATATGGACCAAATCTTCAGTTGCCACATTTCCGGTGGCCCCGGGTGCAAACGGGCAGCCTCCGAGCCCGCCGGCAGAAGAATCGAAACGATCGACGCCTGCTGTTAGGGCTGCATAAGCATTCGCTAAAGCCATTCGTCTTGTGTCGTGAAAATGGGCCGCAATCAGTACATTCGGAAATGCCTCTTTCAAGCGGCTGAACAGCCCGTAGCTTTCCTGCGGATTGGCCATGCCGATCGTATCGGCAACGCTCAGTTCATCGACTCCCCAATCGACAAACTGGCGGCACAGGCTAATCGTCTGATCAGCGTCGATCGCTCCTTCGAATGGGCAATAAAAAGCGGTAGAAATGCAGGCTCGGACAAAAATTCCTTGCTGTTTGGCATTTTCGATGAGCGGCTTTAAATTTACCATTGCCTGTGCAGTGGATTTGTTGATGTTTTTTTCATTAAACGAATTCGAGACGCCGACAAACACGGCGATGGATTCTACACCTGCTGCAAGTGCTGTATCTATGCCGCGTGCATTCGGCGTCAATACAAATTGGCGCCCCCGTTTTGGAGCCTGGGCAACGATCTCTGCTGCATCCGCCATTTGAGGCACCCATTTCGGTGATACGAAAGAAGTCAATTCCATCTCAGGCACGCCGGCTGCCTGCAACGCTTTGATAAACTCCAGCTTGTTTTCCGTACCGACTAAAGCAGATTCATTTTGAAGGCCATCTCTTGGGCCGACCTCGATTATTGTAGCTGTTTTTGGTAGACTGAACATACTATCCCCCCTTAGTTTCATTGTAGCGATAGAGGGGATAAAAGAGCAAGGAGCACACAAAGGGGGAAAAGAAATGTCGCAGGAAATCGTTATTGCAAGCGCTGTCAGAACAGCAGTCGGTTCTTTTCAAGGGGCATTAAAAGACGTGCCGGCAACAGATCTCGGCGCAGTCGTCATCAAGGAAGCATTAGACCGTGCAGGGCTGGCAGGGGAGCAAGTGTCTGAGGTCATCATGGGGAATGTCCTGCAAGCGGGGCTTGGCCAAAATCCGGCCCGTCAGGCAGCAATCAAAGCAGGGCTTCCGGAAACTGTGCCTGCTATGACCATCAATAAGGTCTGCGGTTCCGGACTCAAGTCGGTTCATTTGGCTTACCAGGCAATTTTTGCGGGCGATGCGGATATCGTCGTCGCTGGCGGCATGGAAAACATGAGCCGCGCGCCTTATTTACTCGAAGGGGCGAGAGATGGGTTTCGGATGGGCAACCAGCAAACAATCGACAGCATGGTCCATGACGGGCTGACCTGTGCATTCAACGACTATCATATGGGTGTCACGGCTGAAAATTTATGCGACCGCTACGAGATTTCGCGAGAGGAGCAGGACCGTTTTGCAGCTCGTTCACAAGCACGTGCCACCGCAGCTATCAGCAAAGGGCGGTTTGACGATGAGATCGTGCCGGTGGAAATTCCGCAGCGAAAAGGAGATCCGGTCGTGTTTCAAACGGATGAATACGTAAAAGCCGCTTCGACGGAAGAAAAGCTGGCCAAGC
Organism: Planococcus sp. (in: firmicutes); assembly: GCA_030147455.1. Taxonomy (GTDB): domain Bacteria; phylum Bacillota; class Bacilli; order Bacillales_A; family Planococcaceae; genus Planococcus. Next base: position 2,481 of record JASKZU010000126.1, read on the forward strand.
TTCGTCCGGCATTTAAAAAAGAAGGCAGCGTAACGGCAGGCAATGCATCCGGCATCAACGACGGAGCTGCTGCAGTGGTTGTTATGACAAAAGAAAAGGCCGATGAACTCGGCATCGAACCGCTCGCAGTGATCAAAGCGAACGGGCATGCAGGCGTAGACCCATCCGTAATGGGAATAGGCCCTGTGCAAGCGGTGAAAAACGTGCTTCAAAAAGCACAATTAACGCTCGGCGATATCGACTTGATTGAGGCCAATGAAGCTTTTGCGGCACAGTCGATTGCGGTCGACCGCGAGCTGAAATTCGACCACGACAAACTGAATGTAAACGGCGGCGCAATTGCGATTGGCCATCCCATCGGTGCCAGCGGGGCGCGAATTTTTGTCACGCTGCTTCACGAAATGAAAAAACGCGATGCCAAAACCGGGCTTGCTACCCTCTGCATTGGCGGAGGGCAAGGAGTCGCTACCATTGTACAACGTCCTTAAGGAGAGATCATTATGGCCAAGAAACAACAGCCTTCGAATGGCTTGTTTTCAGAAGATCAGCTGATGAAGCTGCAGGAAACCAAAAAAGCACTGTTGAAAGACCAGCAAAAAATTGAACAAGAAAAAGAAGCCAAACGCCAATTTGACCGCAAGCAGCGGGAGAAAAACATGAGCTTCGAAGAACTGCTTGACCGTCACGGCGATTCCGGCAGCAAATATTAAAAAACGCCATTCCATCGTTTGTTGATGGAATGGCGTTTTTTCAAGCGAACCAGCCGAATAGCCAAACGAGCAAGTACAATGGAGCGGCTACAATCAATGTGCCTGCGAGAAAATAGGAAAAGCCCCATATAATCCAGCCAAACACATCCCGTATCGCACCAGCTAAGTCATCGATCCAACTCATCATATCAATCCACTCCTTTTTAAACGCGGCCAGAAATGCTTAATTAAATTTAGTATATCAAAAACGGTTCTGGGAATGAATTGTAAATTAACAAAGGCAATAAAGTTATCTGCAAGTTTTAGGTATGATGAAAAGAAATTAAATCTGCCGCAATGCTTTGCATAACTTAAGACGAAATATGTACTATTTTTCCCTTTTTATGAAACGCTTTCCTATCTCAGCCGTATATGAATAATGTAAAGAGAAAGAGAATTTATAAAAAGGATGGGATGTTATGGAGTCAATCGGAATTATTACAGTGCTGTTGTTTTTATTAGTGGTAGCCGCTATAGGCGCCGCAGGTTACTTTTTTTGGGTGAAGATTCGGTATAGAACAGCCAAATCCAATGAAGCATTAATTATTACGGGCCCTAAACTGGGAGATCCACAAAAGGATACGAACATTTTCAACGATGATGAAGGCCGCTCGATGAAAATCATCCGCGGCGGGGGCTATTTGCTGCGCCGGTTCCAAACGTCTACACCGGTCAATTTGACATCATTTCAATTGAAACTATCAACGCCGCGCGTCTACACCAATGCCGGGGTGCCGATTGTAGCAGATGCAGTGGCAATGGTAAAAGTCGCTGATACACTCAACGGCATCGCTAATTATGCAGAGCAGTTTCTCGGCAAAGAACAAAATGAGATCGAAACCGAAATCATTGAGGTTCTGGGCAGTAACTTGCGGGCGATTTTGTCCAAGATGACCGTTGAAGACATTAACAGCGACCGCGAGAAGTTTAATACCGATGTGCAAGAAATCGCGCAAAAGCAGCTGGACTTGATGGGCTTTAAAATCACATCGCTTGGCTTGACGGATATTCGTGATGCCGACGAAACAAATGGCTACTTGGAAAACTTGGGGCGTCCGCGAATCGCAGAAGTCCGCAAGCAAGCTGAGATTGCCGAGGCGAATACAGAGCGGGAAACACGTATTCACCGTGCGCAAACAGATCAGGAAGCGAAAGAAGAAGAATACAAGCGCCAAATTTCCATTGCAGAATCACGCAAGCATAAAGATTTGAAAGATGCTTCCTTTATGGAAGAAACAGAGCGTGCGCGCGCCAAGTCCGAACAATCGTATGAATTGGAAAAGGCCAAGCTTGCTATGGAGATTCAGGAAGAGCAGCTGAATCTGCAATTTATGGAACGTGAACGCGCGGTTCGCCTCGAGGAAGAAGAAAGCAAAGTGCGCAAAACTAAAGCAGATGCCAGCTACTATGAAACAACGCGGACTGCTGAAGCTGAAGCCAAGCGTTCGGTTATTGGCGGCGAAGCAAAAGCGAAGATCAGGCGTGATGAAGGGGCCGCCGAAGCGGAGGTTATCCGTGAGCGAGGCCGGGCAGAAGCAGAGTCGCGCAAATTACTCGCTGAAGCAATGGAAGAGCACGGAGACGTGATCATTGCAGAGAAATTGATCGAAATGCTGCCGGTGTTTGCAGAGAAGGTGGCACAGCCGCTTAATAACATTGAATCGGTTAAAATTATCGATTCAGGCAACGGCCAAGGCGTGCCGTCATTCGGAAAAAGCGTCACACAGACAATGGTCGACATGCAAGAGCCGCTCAAGGAAATGACCGGCATCGACATTGCGGAGATGCTCAAGTCGTACACATCCAAAAGCGCTTCCATCATTGAACGCCAACCATACTTTATCAATGACCAGCAAACAAATGGAAAAACGACAGAAGACCCTGAGCAAATGTAAGGATATAACGGCATAAGAAAAGACGGCGAACATTCCTGTTCGCCGTCTTTTTATTTATTAAACAGTCATAATATCTTTGAACATTTGCTTTAGCCCTTTAGCTACATCATGTATGTGAAACTCTTTGCGCTCATCTGTATACTGATGTTCGCTGAATGTTTGTGACGTGCGGTGCTTTGAAAAAGGCGTCAGCGTATGAAGCTCTTTTGGATGGCTTTCTGCAAGAAGATGCAAAGAAGCAAAAACCGGTTCAGAAATCTCAAACCGCTGATAGCCGTTGGGCAAAGCGCTAATTTTTTCCGGGGCATCAGCGAGCAGCCAATTCTCTTCGGCTTCCCAGGCAAGCCTATGATTTTTAAATTCCTGTCCAAGTGATCTGGTTACCGACTCAACGACGAGATATGAATGCATGGAAATGATGGTGCCGTTTGCCGAAGGCAGAGATTTTTTGGATTGAGTCAAATAAAAATTCATCATTTTGCAGGCCTCCCGAATTCATGAAATTTTGCTTTGGAATTTTGAGTCACAATCAGTATATTCACTTTCACTAATTCTTTCAAACCTGCAAAAGTCCCTTTCGAAATTAAATCTTCACGGTCGGAATGAACAAAGAATAGGCACAAAAACATAAAGGCATTGGTGTAGCTGGGGCGTTTCACCGACTCGAAAAATTGTCCTTGAAAACGTCTTTTGAAAAACAGTTCAAACGTCCTTTTTTTTGCCGCCGCCTTTTCAAAAGCCCTAAAATATCGGTCCAATGGCTAAAATTACGCCTTGAAACGTGTATTTATTGGCGGTGTTCTTTATACAAATCCTTACGGGTTACCTGGTGTGCTTCGCGTATCTGTTCCAACGATACCGACTGTTCGTAAGCATCCAATGTTTGCTGCAGCTGCTCGGCACTGCTGGCACCTGTAACAGCGGATGCGACCGGACTTTGGCTCAGCACACTGTGTATAGCGAGTGCGTGGACGTTGTCGTCGATTGCCGCTAACTGCTCGAGTGTCTTTTTGAGTTCTTGTTCTCCATATTCCAGGTAATCGCCCATTTTTTCTGCACGTTTGGCTCCTGTACGCGTCAACAAGCCTTTGGCCAAGCTGCCGCGCGCGACAACTGAACGCTTCTGTCCGTCAATAGCGTCGAACAGCTCTTCAGGCCGTCGGTCAAGCAGGCTGTACTGCATCATGATAGACGAAATTTGGCTGTTATCCAAAAAGCGATAGATGACATTTGGGCGGATAGAGGAAATGCCGTAAGCGCGGATCAGCCCTTCTTTTTTCAACTCTTCGAATGCTTCAATTGTTTCTTCGGAATTGTCAGTGATCATGCCTCCGTGAAGCTGATATAAGTCCAGGTAATCTGTTTGCAGGCGGCGCAGAGACTCGTGGATTTGTGACGTAATATATGCTTTGCTTGGGTTCCACTGAACGCTGTCCGAGTCGTTGGACCATTCATTGCCGACCTTGCTGGCAAGTATGACCTCCTGGCGCCGTTTGCCGAGCGCCTGGCCCACGATTTCCTCGTTCTTGCCTTTTCCGTAAAAGTCAGCGGTATCGAAGTAATTGATTCCACGCTCTAACGCTTCATTGATAATCTTTGTTGCCGCAGCTGGTTCTTCTGGGAGCGACATGCAGCCAAGCGCAATTTCGCTTACATTTAGGCCGCTGTTGCCGAGTTCGTGTTTTTTCATTCTGCTCACTCCTGTAAATTTGTATTTTCTCTATGGTATACTTTGCGCTGATGATACTACAAACGAAATGAGGGGCAGCATGAAGAAATTTGAAGAAAAAACACTATCCAGCAAACGAATTTATGAAGGAAAAGTCATTAACTTGAAAGTGGATGAAGTATCTTTGCCGAACGGAAAACAATCCAAGCGTGAACTGATTGAGCATCCGGGTGCTGTAGCCGTGATTGCCTTGACTGATGAGCGCAAACTGATTATGGTGGAACAATATCGAAAAGCGCTCGAACGTTCACTTGTGGAAATTCCGGCAGGGAAATTAGAACCTGGTGAAGCGCCAGAGACAACGGCAGCTCGCGAACTAGAAGAAGAAACCGGCTATGCTGCGGATTCTTTGGAGAAAATCATCAGCTTTTCAACTTCTCCTGGTTTTGCCGATGAAGTAGTCCATGTGTTTTTTGCGCGCGGCCTCAAGAAAGTGCAAGACGGTGCGGCGACAGACGAAGATGAATTTGTGGAACTGCTCGAAGTGACAGTAGAAGAAGCAGAAGAAATGGTCCGAAACGGCAAGGTTTTCGATGCCAAAACTGCTTATGCTGTTCAGTGGATCCAAAACTATTTGTCACTTGATAATTAATCCAATTCTCATTTAAGAATGATTATAAACAATAAACAGCATCGAATGTTGTAATCGAGAACGCCCTTTTGATATAATAAAAACAGTTTGAGGGAGGGCGTCGCATGGAAACAAGGATTGATCGAATAAAAAAACAACTACACGCTGCGAGTTACAAGCTGACGCCACAGCGTGAAGCAACGGTCCGGGTTTTATTGAATCACGAAGAAGACCACTTGAGTGCAGAAGACGTCTATCTGTTGGTAAAAGACATCGCACCTGAAATTGGCTTGGCAACAGTTTACCGCACATTGGAATTGCTGACTGAACTGAAAATAGTCGATAAAATAAATTTTGGGGATGGCGTATCGCGCTACGACCTGCGCCAGGAAGGCGCCGCACATTTCCATCACCATCTAGTATGTTTGGAATGCGGGGCAGTTGACGAAATTCAGGAAGATTTATTGGAAGATGTGGAAGCCGTCGTCGAAAAACGATGGAACTTCCAGATCAAAGATCATCGCCTGACTTTTCATGGCATCTGCTGGCGTTGCAACGACACCGGTGCCGAAAAGCCAGAGAACGACGCATAAAAGGCGGCCTTTAAAAGGCCGTCTTTTTTGATAGCTGGTGAATCAACATGACGAAATAAAGGAGTGAGCTAGATGAAAGATGCAAAAGATGCACTGGACGACTATTTGCATTTTCTTCGTGTAGAAAGGCAATTGGCAGACAACACATTAACGTCGTATGCGCGTGACTTAAAAGCCTATCTCCAGTTTATGGAGGAAGTAGAACAAATGACGTCGCTTGGTGCAATCGAGCGTTTACATATTTTGAATTATTTGCGCCATTTGCAGGAAACGGCCAAAACATCGCGGACCATTGCGCGTCATATATCATCGGTTCGGTCTTTCCACCAGTTTCTGATCCGTGAAAAGCGCAGCGACAAAGACCCGACCGTCCACTTGGAAATGCCTCAAATGGATAAAAAGCTTCCCAATGTTCTATCTATAGAAGAAATCGATGCGCTGCTCGAGTCGCCGGATTTATCCAAAGCGAGCGGCAAGAGGGACCGTGCGATGTTCGAGCTATTATATGCAAGCGGCATGCGCGTCAGTGAATGCATCCAGTTGGACATTGATGATGTGCATTTGACAATGGGCTTTGTGCGATGCACCGGAAAAGGCGGCAAAGAGCGTATTATTCCGCTTGGCCGAGCTGCTCTCGAAGCAAATCACGAGTACTTGGAGTCGAGCCGTTTGCAGCTGCGGAATCCTGCTGAGAAAACAGATGCTTTATTTATCAATCAACGGGGAAAACGTTTAACGAGGCAAGGATTTTGGAAATTGTTAAAAGAGCATGCTAAAAAGGCAGGCATCCAAAAAGAATTGACGCCGCATACGCTGCGCCATTCGTTTGCAACCCATCTGATTGAAAACGGCGCAGATTTGCGGGCAGTCCAGGAGATGCTTGGGCATGCCGATATTTCAACAACGCAGATTTATACGCACGTCAGCAAAACTCGTTTAAAAGATGTATACAGCCAATTTCATCCACGGGCTTAAGAGAGGTCTGACTTCCGACGTGGACTTGTCCTATGGTACGATAGAGACATAAATAAGGAGGAATTTTCATGACTATGAAACCGTTTACCCGCATTCACTTGATTGTATTAGACTCTGTCGGCATTGGCGAAGCACCGGACGCTGAAGATTTCGGAGACAAAGGATCCAATACGCTGGGGCACATTGCCGAAGCTGTTGGTGGCCTCAATATGCCGAACATGCAAAAAATGGGCTTGGCAAACATCGTCCCGGTCGAAGGCCTAAGCGCTGAAAACGAGCCGGCTGCCCATTTTGGACGTCTTCAGGAAGCCTCTGTCGGAAAAGACACGATGACCGGCCATTGGGAAATCATGGGGCTGAATATCGATACGCCGTTTAAAGTTTATCCGGATGGTTTTCCGCAAGAGCTTATCGCGAAGCTAGAGCAGGCAACAGGCCGTAAAGTGATCGGCAACAAGCCGGCGAGCGGAACTGAAATTTTGGATGAGCTGGGCAAAGAACATATGGAGACTGGCGCGTTGATCGTTTATACATCAGCAGACCCAGTTTTGCAGATCGCGGCACACGAAGAAGTCGTGCCCTTGGAAGAACTATACCGAATCTGCGAAATCGCGCGTGAACTGACGCTGGATGCAGAATTTCTTGTCGGACGCGTGATCGCACGGCCATTTCTCGGGAAGCCGGGCGCATTTAAACGTACGTCCAACCGCCATGACTATGCACTCGCGCCTTTTGACCGCACTGTAATGAACGAACTTAAAGATGGCGGCAAAGATGTGATTGCAGTTGGCAAGATCAACGATATTTACAATGGTGAAGGCGTGACAAAAGCGCTGCGCACTGCCGACAACACAGACGGCATGGACAAGCTAGTGGAAGTTGCAAAAGAAGAGTTCCACGGGTTGAGCTTCCTGAACCTGGTTGATTTTGATGCGCTTTATGGACACCGCAGAGACCCTAAAGGCTATGCACAAGCGCTTGAAGAATTTGACCGCCGCTTGCCGGAACTGCTTGCTGAACTGCAGCAGGACGATTTGCTGCTTATTACTGCCGACCACGGCAACGACCCAACATTCCCGGGCACTGACCATACACGTGAATATGTGCCGCTGCTCGCTTTCTCACCTCGAATGAATGGCGGAGAAGACCTCGGGACAGGCACTACATTTGCGGACATTGGCGCGACCATCGCGGACAATTTTGCATGTGCGATGCCGAAATTCGGCAACAGCTTTTTGAAAAAACTAAACTGAAAAGGTGTGAGCAACTGATGAGAATGGTGGACTTGATCGAGAAAAAACGGGACGGCCATGAGCTGTCCACAGAAGAAATTCGCTTTATCGTCTCAGGCTATACGAACGGAGAGATTGCTGATTACCAAATGAGTTCGCTTTTGATGGCAATCTTCTTTAAAGATATGAACGAACGCGAGCGGGCAGATTTGACGATGGCAATGGCCGAGTCCGGTGACCAAATTGATTTGTCGGACATCGAGGGCATCAAAGTGGACAAGCATTCAACCGGAGGCGTTGGAGATACGACAACATTAGTACTCGGGCCATTGGTTGCGGCTTGCGGTGTTCCAGTAGCGAAAATGAGCGGGCGCGGCCTTGGCCATACTGGCGGAACAATCGATAAGCTCGAAGCGATTGAAGGCTTCAATATCGAAATGTCAACAGAGGACTTTGTCCGCCAAGTCAATGAGCACAAACTTGCTGTTGTAGGGCAAAGTGGAAATTTGACGCCGGCTGATAAAAAGTTGTATGCACTCCGCGATGTCACGGCAACCGTCAACAGCATTCCATTGATTGCAAGTTCGATCATGAGTAAAAAAATCGCAGCAGGAGCCAATGCGATCGTGCTGGACGTGAAAACCGGCGAAGGCGCCTTTATGAAAACCGAAGAAGATGCCAAAAACCTGGCCCATGCCATGGTCGGCATCGGCAATGCGACAGGCCGCCAAACGATGGCCATTATTTCGGACATGAGCCAGCCGCTGGGATTTGCCATCGGCAATGCGCTGGAAGTAAAAGAAGCAATTGAAACCCTGCAAGGCAAGGGCCCGAAAGATCTCACAGAGCTTTGCCTAGTGCTAGGCAGCCAGATGGTTGTCGTCGGCGGCAAAGCAGAAACACTGGAGGAAGCGCGGGCAATGCTTGAACGTGTGATCGAAGACGGCAGTGCGCTCGAAGCGTTCCGTCAATTGATCACAGACCAGGGCGGAAACGCTGCGGTGGTGGACGATGTAACATTATTGCCTCAAGCGAAATATGTAACAGAACTGCCAGCCAAACAAGACGGCTTTGTTTCCTTTATGGAAGCGGACGAAATTGGCACAGCTGCAATGGTGCTCGGGGCAGGCCGTGCAACCAAAGACTCGGTTATCGATTTATCGGTCGGTTTAGTGCTCCATAAAAAAGTAGGAGATCCAGTGAAAAAGGGAGAAGCGCTTGCGACTATTTATTCGAATACGCAAGACCTCGCAGAATGCCAGGAAATGTTATACAATAGTATTGAGTATTCAAGCGAGCCGGTTGAACCGATTCAATTGGTTTCAGCATTGATCACTGACTAAGCACATCTTGCTGGGTTTCGGCCCAGCAGGATTTTTGCTATACATAGCCATCCGGGGGGAATTGCCATGCATTTATACGGAACACAATCAATCAATGAACAAAATCATTTGACGATCGGCGGGACAGACGCTGTAGATCTTGCAGCACAGTATGGAACGCCGCTTTTCGTATACGATATCCAGTTGTTCCGCGACCGTGCCCAAGCGTTTCAGCAAACGTTTGAAAGCGAAGAAATCCAATACCAAGTAGCTTATGCGAGCAAAGCATTTTCAGGGCTTGCTATTTACCAAGTAGCGGCCCAAGAAGGGTTGTCGCTTGATGTGGTGTCTGGCGGCGAACTGTACACGGCCATCCAAAGTGGCTTTCCGCGTGAAAAAATCCATTTCCACGGCAACAATAAAAGCCAGGCAGAAATCGACATGGCATTTGAAGAAAACATCGGCTGCATCGTTGTCGACAATTTTCATGAAATCGAATTGTTGAAAAAAACTGCGGAACAGCGCGGCCAGGCAATGAAGATTTTGCTGCGTGTCACGCCGGGCATTGAAGCCCATACGCACGATTACATCACGACCGGGCAGGAAGACTCGAAATTTGGTTTTGATTTGAACAACGGCCAGGCAGACCGTGCGTTCAGCGAAACGCACGATCATGAGTTTCTTCAGCTGATCGGACTGCACTGCCACATCGGTTCGCAAATTTTTGATACAGCCGCTTTCCAGATGGCTTCAGAAAAACTGTTGCTGAAAATGGCGGACTGGCGCAACCAATTTGGCTATACATGTACCGTATTGAATTTAGGGGGCGGCTTCGGCATCCGCTATACAGAAGATGACGCACCGCTTGCACCGT
>JASKZU010000155.1 GCA_030147455.1 Planococcus sp. (in: firmicutes)
AACGCTGTCATCTTGTATACGTCCGGAACGACCGGCAAGCCAAAAGGAGCCATGCTGACCCACGGAAATTTGTATTCCAACGCGAGGGACGTTGCGGGTTATTTGCAGATCACGCCTGATGACCGTGTGCTTGCAACGCTGCCGGTATTCCACGTATTTGCGCTGACGGTCGTCGTCAATGCCCCGCTGATACAGGGAGCGACGATTGTCCTTGTGCCGCGATTTGCGCCGCAGGAAGTATTTGCGGCGATCAAAGCCTCAAAAGCAACAGTATTTGCGGGAGTGCCGACGATGTACAATTTCATGTATCAGTTCCCGGATGCCGACCCGGCCGATTTTTCAACGGTTCGCCTGGCGATTTCAGGGGGATCGGCTATGCCGGTTGCGCTGCTTCACCATTTTGAGGAAAAATTCGATGTCACCATTTCTGAAGGCTACGGCTTGTCTGAAGCATCGCCGGTTACATGCTTTAATCCAATTGACCGTGAACGGAAGGCAGGCTCTATCGGGACATCCATCATCAATGTAGAAAACAAAGTCGTAAATGAGCTAGGCGAAGATCTGCCTCCTGGTGAAGTCGGGGAACTGATCGTCCGCGGCCCGAATGTGATGAAAGGCTACTACAAAATGCCGGAAGAAACGATAGCGACGATCAAAGACGGCTGGCTTTATACAGGTGATTTGGCGAAAACAGATGAAGACGGGTATTTCTATATCGTCGACCGCAAAAAAGACATGATCATCGTCGGCGGCTATAACGTATATCCCCGAGAAGTGGAAGAAGTGCTGTTTGCGCATCCATCAATTGTGGAAGCAGCCGTCGTCGGGCTCCCGGATGCTGATTTCGGGGAATCGGTCAATGCATATGTCGTTTTAAAAGACGCTTCGGTTTCGATCGATGGCCTCATTGAATATTGCAGCGAACATTTGGCGAAATACAAAGTGCCGAGAACGATAGAGCTCCTTGACGAATTGCCGAAAAATACGACAGGCAAAATACTGCGCCGCTCACTGAAAGACCAAGCAGCCAAACGATAGCCAAAAGCCTTCCGGAATTTCCGGGAGGCGTTTTTAGTCCGAATGGAACTTTGCTGGCTATAGGTAGCGAGAAGACGAATAAAAAAAGCCAATGATTGAAAAGACAGATAATTTTCTATATAGTGGAAGAGTAACTATTACGTAAATCGAAAGACTTCTTGAAGGAGATGAGCATGTGCCGAAAAAAGCTGTAGAAATAAAAGATTTACTTGAACTCCAATCCCTTACGAACCCGGTCATTTCACCGGATGGCAAGCGAGCGGTTTTTGTCCAAACCCAAATGGACGAAGAAGCCAATACATATAATTCACATATCCATCACGTCTCGCTCGAAACAGGCGAAGTAACGCCGTGGACGCACGGAAAAGGCAGCAACAGCCGTCCGGCTTGGTCGGCAGATGGCCATCAACTGGCATTTTTATCAGACCGCGATGATAAAATGCAAGTGCATGTGTTGTCTGCTTCGGGCGGAGAAGCACGTGCCGTTACCGACTTTGAAAAAGGCGTAAGCGCATTCCGCTGGTCGCCTTGCGGCAAGAAAATCTGGGTCAACGCCATGGCGAAAGACGGCGAGACGTTCAACGACAAAGAAGAAGAAACAAATAAAGACAAGAAAAAGCCGGAACCATACCGCACTGCTGTCATGAAATATAAAATGGATGGCAGCGGGCTCGTCAAGCAGGAGATTCATCGGCACATCGGAGTGGTCGATTTAGAATCAGGAGAGGCCGAGCAATTAACAGAAGGCCCTTACCATCATACGCTTGAAGCCGTCTCGCATGACGGCAAGAAATTAGTGTTCGGCACCGTCAAAGAAGAAAATCTTGATCTTGTATTCCGTCAGTCGCTGGTGTTGCGCGATTTGGAAACAGATGAGGAAACAATCGTCATAGAAGAAGAAGGGTACTACGGAGATGCAGTGTTTTCATTTGATGATGCGCATATCGCATTTGTCGGCCACTCGCGTGCATATCAAAATGCTACGCACTCAGAAGTGCATATATACAACGTTGAGTCGAAAACGGTACAATGCTTGACGGAAGGCATCGATGCCCCTATCGGCGACTATGTAGTAGCTGACCACCAGCAAGGAGCCGAAGCGCCGGGCGTCGTCTGGACAAAAGACGGCCATTTGTATTTCCAAATATCGACAGAAGGCGATGTGCGCCTGTATTTTGCTTCGCTGGACGGGGCGGTTTATCCGGCAACGCCTGAAAATGAGCACGTCTATGGATACGACGTGGCACAAGACGGCAGCTTTGCGCTTGCAACCATCAGCAATCCTGTAGCACCGGGTGAATTGTACAAATTGGATATTTCGGCCGGGGAGCGCGAGGCGCTGACAGATGCCAATAAGGATTATCTGGAGACAACAGAATTGATCGCCCCGGAGCAGGTTTCCGTAACGACAGAAGACGGCCTTACCGTCCATGGCTGGCTTATGAAGCCATCCGGATATAGGGATGGGCAGACGTATCCGCTGGTCGTTAATATCCACGGCGGGCCGCATGCCATGTACGCCAATACATTCGTCCACGAAATGCAGCTTCTTGCCGCAAGCGGCTACGGCGTGCTTTATACAAATCCGCGCGGCAGCCACGGCTATGGACAGGCATTTGTAGACGCAGTACGCGGCGATTATGGCGGCGGCGACTACCGCGACATTTTGTCTGTACTTGATCACGCCATCGGCTCGAACGAGTGGATTGACACGGAACGTCTTGGTGTAACCGGCGGCAGCTATGGCGGCTTTATGACCAACTGGATCGTCTCGCATACAGACCGCTTCAAGGCGGCAGTTACGCAGCGCTCTATTTGCAATTGGATTTCCTTTTTCGGTGTTTCGGACATCGGCTATTACTTTAGCGATTGGCAGCACGGAGCAGGAATGGAAGATGTCGAAACGCTGTGGAAGCATTCTCCGCTGAAATATGCCAAAGACGTCAACACCCCGCTGCTCATTTTGCATTCCGAAAACGACCACCGCTGCCCGATCGAGCAGGCAGAGCAATTGTTCGTTACATTAAAAAGCATGGGCAAGGAAACCGAGTTTGTCCGGTTCCCGGAAGCAGACCACAATTTGTCGCGTACCGGAAAACCGAATTTGCGTTTTGCACGGCTTGAGGAAATTACCGGCTGGATGCAGCGCCTTTAATGGAATAAGAGAGAAAAGCCAGACAGAGAATTTCTCTGTCTGGCTTTTCTCTCTTATTTTCCTTTAAACTCAGGTTTACGTTTTTCGCCAAACGCCAAAAGTGCTTCGATGCGGTCTTCTGTCGGAATGGTGATTTCGTATGCTTTGCGTTCGATTTGAAGTCCGGTCTGCAAGTCGGTGTTCATGCCGTTTTTGACAGCGAATTTCGCTTGCTGCAAAGCAATCGGGCCATTGGCCAGCATCGAGTCGGCAAAATCGCCTGTAACCGCGGGCAAGTCATCGCGTTTGGCGACGCGCGTCAAAAGCCCATAGTCAAGAGCTTCTGAGGATTTCAGCCGGCGAGCCGTCAAAATCAGTTCCAATGCTTTGGCCTCGCCGATCAGGCGCGGCAAGCGCTGTGTTCCGCCTGCTCCCGGAATAATGGCTAAACTTGTTTCAGTCAAGCCAAGCAGCGTATCGTCTGCTGCGATTCGGAAATCGCATGCCAGCGCCAGTTCCATTCCCCCGCCAAATGCATAGCCGTTGATCATGGCGATGGTCGGCTGCGGCAGATTTTCGATAGTAGTGAAAACTTCACCGATTTTATAAATATTTCGTTTAACTTGATCTTGCGTCAATGTTTTGCGCTCTTTCAAGTCAGCCCCGACACTGAACGCCTTATCGCCTGCCCCTGTAAAAACGACGACGCGGATATCCGGATTGATGCGGATTGCCTCCGCGACTTGGCCAAGTTCGGCCAGCATATCGTAATTAAATGCATTCATCGCATCCGGCCTGTTCAGCGTAATAAACGCGAGGTTGCCTTTTTGTTCATAGTGAATTGCTTCCATGTCCATCCCCCTTTTGATAATCCATCCGTTAAAAACATACCACTTTTTGGACTAATCTGTCACCAAACTCTATAATGAAAGCAATAGGGAGGAGCCCATACATGAACCGACTTACATATTACCGTATTTACCGCATTGTATCGATGGCGATTCGATTTTATCTGCAAGTATCGTTTTTCCAAAAACGCAACAGAGGCAAATGGACACCGGTCGTTGAACAGCGCTGGAACGAGCTGGTCACACGGCAAGCAAAAGAATACAAAGAGCTGGCATTGAAGCTCGGCGGATTGATGATCAAGTTAGGGCAGTTTCTCTCTACACGCGCAGACATCATGCCGCCCAGCTTTTTGGCTGAGCTGGAAGGCCTGACGGACCGGGTGCCATCTGTTCCGCGCAAAAGCATCGTCGAGGTGCTTGAACAGGAATGGAACATGGAACACACCAATTACTTAGACGAGTTATCGAATGAGGCGATTGCTTCTGCTTCTATCGGTGAAGTATATAAAGGGCGGCTGAAAAACGGTACTGAAGTAGCGGTCAAAGTCCAGCGTCCTGGAACCGAACGCATTATCCGCGCAGATTTCCAGGCGATGCGCATCGTTATTTGGCTGGCAAAGAAATTCACGCCTTTTTCAAAGCAGGTCGATTTTGACCAATTGTATGTAGAAATGACCGAGACAATTGGGGCTGAATTGAACTTTGTCCGTGAATTGCAAAATGGCCGTGCCTTCGGTGAACGCTTTGCTGAAATGGATGGGGTTCACATACCGGGTTATTACGATGAATATACGACGCGTCGCGTACTTGTCATGGAGTGGATTGAAGGGGCCCGGATTACCGACCTTCGATTTATCGAAGAACATGAGCTGAACCGCCATGAAATTTCCGAACGGCTTTTTATTTTGTTCTTAGAGCAAGTGCTTTACGGCGGCCAGTTCCATGCTGATCCGCACGGGGGCAATATCTTGCTGAAGCCGGACGGCACTATCGTGCTTATTGACTTTGGCATGATCGGAACGATTTCGGAACGCGATTCGCAAGCGATTTTGCTGATTGCCGAAGGCATCTTGTTTAAAAACTATACACAAGTGCTCGATGGGCTGGAAGATTTGCGGTTCCTTTTGCCGCATGCCGACCGCGATCTGCTGGCGGATGCAGTTGAACGGCTCGTTGCTGCATACGAGTCCAACGAGCTCATGCAGATGGACAGCTTCGTAGTGGAACGCCTGCTAGAGGACATGCAGGAAATTGTCCGGACACAGCCGGTGCAGCTGCCAGCCGAGTTTGCTTTCTTCGGACGGGCCGCATCGATTTTTGTCGGCGTATTGCATATTCTGGATCCCAAAGTCGATTTGTTTGCTCTTGCGCGTCCGCGCGTACTCGAGTGGGCATCGACCAAACGGGAAGGAAAAGGCATCTTTGGAAAAGAAGATGTGCTGCGCTGGGCGCTTAACTTTATAGGGCCGGCAAGAGCTTTTCCGAAGAAATTGACCAATTTCCTGGATGAGCCCGAGAAAATGCGCCATTACCTGGAAAATAGGGAAGGACGCGAACGCGAGCATCAGCGGAATATGCAAAGCCGAATGTTTGCTGGCATTTTTGCGCTAGTAGCCTTTTCCGGCATTTCACTGTCGGTCTGGTTCTGGCATGAAGCTTTCCTGTGGATGTCATCCGTCTTTTTCGTCGGTTCATTATGGGCGTTCCGCGCTATTCGTTAACAATCAAAAAACCGCTATTGGAAGCATGTACAGATTGTACAGACTGCCGATAGCGGTTTTTTTTTGAAGCGCTCTTGCAATTTTTCGATTCCCCGTTAAAATAAAAGTTAAGAACACTTGTTCCTATAAGGTGGGGGGGTGAGGAGATGCCCCTAATTTCAAGGGCGGAAATGGTCGTATTTGAGAAACGGGTGCAGCTGCCGATGGTTCTCCTCATCCTGGAGCGGGATCGTGAATGGGTCCAAAAAAGTCCGTTAAAGCTAAAAGGGCCTTATACAGACTTGTTGGATAAAGCAATTGAACAAGTAAAATATGATTTGAATGAGACCGTTGAGTGGATGCGGAAAAACGGAATGAAGATAAGGCGCGGTACACGAGATGAAAATTTTTCCGAATATGTTTTCTATTACGGCGGCTATGAAGACCACCGCCGCTATTTAAACAGCCGCTTGAGAAACAAGGTGGAGAACCTTTTGCGCTTTTATTTGGCTGATGCAGCAAAAAGGCTTTAATCCAGCGTTTGATGGCTGCGCGGCGGAAAAGCGCGTTTTGTCACATAATTTATCCGGTGGTTATGGACACGCTGTGCCTTTTTAAAATAACGGCGCAGCGAACCCGTAAACGAGTGCTGATTTCGAAGGGCAATTGGAGAAATATCTACGGGTACGACAACTCCGTTGCTAAGCGATACCAGACAGCTTCGTCCACTGTCATCTGCTGCGATCAAGTCGATGGCATCAAAATTAAACCAAACCGAATCGCGATTTTTCGGAGAGTGTGTGGGAAAGAAAATAAGTGGGTTGCCGTAGTATTCGCCGACGATGATTGGCGGTTTGTGTTTGGCGCCGATTGCCTTTTGGGCGTAGAGGGTGGCGCTGGCGAGAGAACCGCGGTAAAAAGAGCAGGATTTCGCCACAATTTTATAGACCGATTCCTCGACCAGGAATTCACTGCGGTCTTCGATTACCCGGGTCAGCACCCGGTTGCCGTCCACATATGGCAACAGCGCATACGTGCTACTGCAAATTGTGTAAGAATTCGGATATTGATTCTTTTTTCCCATGTATATATACCCCCTAAATTTACTTTACATACCTCATTATAATAAAAAATGGGAAATAAACAATAACTAAATTCTGAAAAAAATATCTTTTCGATCTCGTTGTAATTTTCAAAAAACTCTTGCTTGTCTGTTATGCTTTCGTGTATACTAATGAAAAGCATTCGGGGTGAAGAAGAATGGAAAACTATTATTCTTATGCTGACTTCATGAAAGCGATGGCTCAAACGAAAAAAATCACGGAAGCGGAGAAACTGCTGAACGAAATCTACTTGGATCTATTCTTGAAGCATGTTCACCGCGAGCAGCAGGAAACGCAATTGCTGGCACTTATCGATGAAGCCCTGGATCATAACGACCGAAAAATGTTCGACACATATACTGCACAGCTTCAAGAGCTGCGCCGCGAAGAAGATTAAAAAAAGCCGCCTTTTAAAAAGGGCGGCTTTTTTGTCGTGTCTTTTTCAAATGTACTTGTTGAGGACAAACCAAAGCAAACGATTCAAGCAGGATGACATGAATCCGCCTTCATTAAAGAAGTTCGCCTCAAAAAGCACAAAAAACATACGTTCGCTTTTTGTTAGAGGATTTTTAGGGCATATGGTAAAGTAGAAGTAGTGAAAATTATGGGAGGACACATCCATGAAAACGGAATTCAATCTACAAGCTCCTTATAAACCGGCTGGAGACCAACCAGAAGCAATTGCCAAACTGACCGAAGGCGTTATGGGAGGCAAGCGATTTCAAACCTTGCTCGGCGCCACAGGTACCGGAAAAACTTATACAATGTCGAATGTTATTCAACAAGTAAAAAAACCAACATTGGTCATGGCCCACAATAAAACATTGGCCGGACAATTGTATAGTGAATTCAAGGAATTCTTTCCCGACAATGCAGTCGAGTATTTTGTCAGCTATTACGACTATTATCAGCCAGAAGCATATGTGCCGCAATCAGACACATATATTGAAAAAGATGCCAGCATCAACGACGAGATCGATAAACTGCGTCACTCCGCTACCAGTTCATTGTTTGAGCGGGATGATGTCATCGTTATTGCATCCGTATCCTGCATCTACGGATTGGGTTCGCCGAAAGAATATCGTGAACTTGTCGTTTCTTTGCGCAAAGGCATGGAAATCGAGCGCAATCAATTGCTTCGTAAATTGGTCGACGTTCAGTACGAGCGCAACGACATCAATTTTATCCGGGGTACTTTCCGCGTTCGCGGGGATGTCGTGGAAATTTTCCCCGCCTCTCGCGACGAACGTTGCTTGCGCGTGGAGTTTTTCGGTGATGAAATTGACCGAATCCGTGAAGTGGACGCGCTGACAGGAGAAATTATCGGAGACCGCGAGCATGTGGCAATTTTCCCGGCGTCCCACTTTGTTACACGTGAAGAGAAAATGGTTAAAGCCATTGAGAATATAGAAAATGAACTGGAAGCGCGTTTAAAGGAAATGCGCGCTGAAGACAAGCTGCTGGAAGCACAGCGGCTCGAACAGCGGACGCGCTACGATTTGGAAATGATGCGCGAAATGGGCTTTTGTTCCGGCATCGAGAACTATTCGCGGCACTTGACGCTGCGCCCACCAGGCGCCCAGCCTTATACATTGCTGGACTACTTCCCGGATGACTTCCTATTGGTTGTAGATGAAAGCCATGTAACATTGCCTCAGGTCCGCGGCATGTTCAATGGTGACCAAGCGCGTAAAAAAGTGCTGGTAGACCATGGCTTCCGTCTTCCATCAGCAATGGACAACCGGCCGCTCACATTTACCGAATTCGAGGAGCATGCCAAGCAGGCTGTATTTGTTTCGGCAACGCCTGGTCCGTATGAGCTTGAACACACGCCGGAAATGGTCGAACAAATCATCCGCCCGACCGGCTTGCTGGATCCAGAAGTTGAAGTGCGCCCGATTGAAGGGCAAATCGATGATTTGATGGATCAGATTCAGCAGCGCAAAGAACGCGGCGAGCGCGTTTTGGTGACGACGCTCACAAAGAAAATGTCGGAAGACTTGACCAATTACTTGAAAGAAGCAGGGGTGAAAGTCAATTACCTGCATTCTGAAATCAAAACGCTTGAACGCATCGAGATCATTCGCGAATTGCGCATTGGAACTTACGATGTACTTGTCGGCATCAACTTGCTGCGTGAAGGGCTGGACATTCCGGAAGTATCGCTTGTCACTATTTTGGATGCAGATAAAGAAGGCTTCCTGCGCTCAGAGCGGTCGCTCATCCAGACGATGGGACGTGCTGCACGGAATGCGAACGGCCAAGTTATTATGTACGCGGACCGAATGACCGATTCGATGCAAAAAGCAATTGACGAAACCAACCGCCGCCGTACGATTCAAGCGGCTTATAACGAAGAACACGGCATTACGCCGATTACGATCAATAAGAAAATCCGCGACGTGATCCGGGCGACCGAAGCGGCGGAAGAAACCGAACAGTATGTCAGCAAAGCAGTGGAAGGCAAAAAACTCAACAAAGCAGACCGCCTGAAGCTGGTCACTTTGCTCGAAACGGAAATGAAAGAAGCGGCAAAAGCACTCGATTTCGAACGGGCTGCAGAACTGCGCGATACGGTATTGGAACTGAAAGCGGAAGGATGAGGAAGCTTGAAAAACCAGGAGATACGGATACAGGGCGCACGCGCCCACAACTTGAAAAATATCGATGTGGTCATTCCGCGCGACAAGCTCGTCGTCATGACCGGCTTGTCGGGATCAGGGAAATCATCGCTGGCATTTGACACGATTTACGCAGAAGGGCAGCGCCGTTACGTAGAGTCGCTGTCGTCTTACGCCCGCCAGTTTCTCGGCCAGATGGACAAACCGGACGTCGACTTGATCGAAGGTTTGTCGCCTGCCATCTCCATCGACCAAAAAACAACAAGCAAAAACCCGCGGTCGACAGTAGCGACCGTGACGGAAATCTACGATTATATACGCCTTATGTATGCGCGCATCGGCAAGCCGATCTGTCCAAACCATGGAATTGAAATCTCATCGCAGACAATAGAGCAAATGGTTGACCGGCTGCTTGAATACCCGGAACGGACGCGCATGCAAGTTCTGGCGCCGCTCGTTTCAGGACGCAAAGGAACCCATGTGAAGCTATTGGAAGACGTGAAAAAACAAGGCTATGTACGTGTACGCATCGATGGTGAATTGACTGACCTGGACGATAATATCGAACTCGATAAAAACAAAAAACACTCGATTGAAGTGGTCATCGACCGCATTGTCATGAAAGACGGCATTGCGCCGCGCCTGAGCGATTCACTTGAGTCGGCGCTGCGCCTCGGTGAAGGCCGCGTGTTGGTCGATGTCATGGAACAGGAAGAACTGCTGTTCAGCGAGCATCATGCCTGCCCGATCTGCGGATTTTCCATCGGCGAGCTCGAGCCGCGCATGTTTTCCTTCAACTCGCCTTTTGGCGCCTGCCCAGAGTGCGACGGCCTCGGCATGAAGCTTGAAGTCGATCCTGAGCTGGTCATCCCGGACTGGAGTGTATCGCTTGCGGATCATGCGGTAGCGCCTTGGCGGCCGACCAGTTCGCAATATTATCCGCAGTTGATGGAAGCAGTATGCCGCCATTTCGGCATCGACATGAATGTTCCGGTCAAAGAGCTGCCGGAAGAGCAAATGCACATTATCCTGAATGGTTCCGACAAGGAAAAAATCCGCTTTCGCTATGAGAACGACTATGGCAAGATTCGCGACAGCCATATCTACTTTGAAGGCGTCCTGGCGAATGTCGACCGTCGCTACCGGGAAACCAGCTCGGATTATATCCGTGATGTGATGGAAAAATTCATGGGAGAGCAGGCTTGCCCGACATGCACAGGTTATCGACTGAAGCCTGAATCACTGGCTGTCAAGGTGAATGACCTTCATATTGGTGAAGTAGTCGGATATTCGATTACAGAAGCCCAGCAGTTTTTCGATGGACTGGAGCTATCCGAAAAAGACCGTCAGATCGCCCATATGATCCTGCGCGAAATTCAAGAGCGCGTCGGCTTCTTGATCAATGTAGGACTGGATTACCTGACGTTGAACCGGGCTTCCGGCACTTTGTCAGGGGGAGAAGCGCAGCGCATCCGGCTGGCAACACAGATCGGGTCACGCTTGACCGGTGTATTGTATATTCTGGATGAGCCGTCTATCGGCCTTCACCAGCGCGACAATGACCGGCTGATCAGCACGCTTAAAAATATGCGTGATATCGGCAATACGCTGATTGTTGTCGAGCACGATGAAGATACGATGATGGCAGCAGACTATCTCATAGATGTAGGGCCGGGAGCAGGCGTGCACGGAGGAGAAATCATTGCAGCAGGAACTCCTGAAAAAGTGATGAAAAACCGTAAATCGTTAACCGGTCAATATCTAAGCGGCAAAAAGTTCATTCCGTTGCCGGCAGAGCGCAGACAGCCGGACGACCGCAAGATTTCCATCCGCGGCGCCAGCGAAAACAACTTGAAAAATGTCGACGTTGATATTCCCATCGGCTTGTTCACTGCCGTGACGGGCGTATCGGGATCTGGAAAAAGTACATTAGTCAACGAAATTCTCTATAAATCGCTGGCTCATAAATTAAATCGTTCCCGCGTCAAACCCGGGCACCATAAATCGATAGAAGGCATCGAAGAATTGGAGAAAGTCATCGATATCGACCAATCGCCGATCGGGCGCACCCCGCGTTCCAATCCGGCTACGTATACCGGCGTATTTGACGATATCCGCGACGTCTACGCGACCACCAATGAAGCCAAAGTGCGCGGCTATAAAAAAGGCCGGTTCAGCTTTAACGTGAAAGGCGGCCGCTGCGAAGCATGCCGCGGCGACGGCATCATCAAAATTGAAATGCACTTCCTGCCCGACGTTTATGTGCCATGTGAAGTATGCCATGGCAAACGCTATAACCGGGAAACGCTGGAAGTAAAATATAAAGACAAGAACATTGCAGACGTACTGGAAATGACAGCTGAAGATGCCTATGCGTTCTTTGAAAACATTCCAAAAATCAACCGTAAATTAAAAACGATCGTTGATGTCGGCCTCGGCTATGTTACACTTGGCCAGCCTGCAACGACGCTCTCGGGCGGTGAAGCGCAGCGCGTCAAACTGGCTTCCGAGCTTCACAAGCGCTCTAATGGAAAATCGTTCTATATTTTAGACGAGCCAACGACCGGGCTGCACGCTGATGATATTTCGCGGCTGCTGAAAGTCCTTCAGCGGCTGGTGGAAAACGGTGATACGGTATTAACGATCGAGCACAACCTGGATGTTATCAAGACGGCTGATTACCTGATTGATTTGGGACCTGAAGGCGGGGACAAAGGCGGCACGATCCTAGCTACGGGAACACCTGAAGATATAGCAGATGTCAAAGAGTCTTATACCGGCCGCTACCTAAAGCCAATTCTAGAACGCGACCGCGGGCGCATGGAAGAACGTGTCGGCAAAGCCAGCAAGAAAAAGAAAGCAAAGTGAAACTTTCTTCAGGCCCAAACGTATCATTAAAATAGAACAGGCTTTTCTGAAAAGACAGAAAAGCCGAAGAGGAGGCCAAACGATATGCAAAGTGAAAAAGAACGCATTTTGGACATGGTTGAGAACGGCACGATATCAGCCCGCGAAGCGGTCGAACTATTGAAAGTGATCGAAGGCGGTGGAGGAGATTCGGGCAGTTCAAAAAATTATGGCCGGGATACGTTCCGAGGTTCCCGCAACAAACGTGGATTTTTCCGTCCGGAAGATGTGTTGAAAAGGTTTTCCAAAGATTTTTCTAAAGATTTTTCCAAAAACATGTCCAAGGACTTTAATGATCTTGGCAATCGCATGATGCACTTTATGCAAGATTCTGCAGAAAAGTTAAAAACAATGGAGTTTGATTCCCCATTCGGTGAAGCAGTTCGTTTTGAACATGCGTTTACTGAAGAAAGCGCACAGCTGGATACGATTATTGCAGACATTGCGAACGGCCAATTAGAAGTGTTCCCGTCTCAGGACGGCACTATCCGGGCAGAATGCAGCGTCAAAGCATTCCGTGCCGAATCGCCCGAGCAGGCAAAACAGGACTTTTTGGATAAATTTGTGTTTATCGCAGACGGACAGAAATTGCGCGTCATCAGCGATATGAAAACGACACAAGTCAATATTGTCTTGTATGTGCCGGCTGCATCTTACGAGCAAGTCGTAGTGCGTTTGTTCAACGGCGGCTTTACGATGAAGCGCATCGACTCTGCCCTGATCAAGGCCAAAACAGCCAATGGCAAAATTGATTTAAAGACCGTACAATTCGAGGAAGCAGAGTTGGAGACGGCCAACGGGCCGATTCAGGTAATGGAAGTCCAAGGGCGCGAGCTTGAAGCAGAGACACTGAATGGCCGTATTTATGTGGATGGCGAGATTGAAAGCATTGACGCGAAATCCCTAAACGGCAACGTCGTCGCGACGACGCGCAGCAAACAAGCGAAAAAACTCGAAGCGAAGACACTGGCTGGCAATGTAGAGATATATATTCCCCAGCATTTGGCGCTCCGAGGAGAAGTTTCGTCTAATCTTGGGCGGATGGATGTTTTATTGTCGGATATCGACAGCAGCCATGAGCAAGGCCAGTTTATGCAAAAGAAAATGCACTTTACGAAAAACGGCAACTTAGACTCTGCCGGGGGGCCATTGCTTGTCTATGGCGAAACGAAGACCGGGTCTATTCTTGTCCGCTACCTGACTGTTGATTAATGAATACATGAAAAACCCCCGATAGAGGCGAGCCTCTATCGGGGGTTTTTGCGTTTATAGGGTGCTGGATAAAACTGCAAAGCAAATTGCATGGGCACACCGCTTGCGATATTCAGTGGTTTGCAGCAAAGCGGCTTCCGTTCTGTGGGTCATAAATCCGCATTCGACTAGTACAGCCGGCATGGCTGTATCCCGCAGCACCGCAAAATCGGCGGTTTTCAATCCGCGGTTTTTGCGTCCAGTAGCCATGACCAACGACTGCTGAAGTAGTTCCCCAATCTTTCTTGTTTTAATGGAAGCACCCGGATAAATAAAACTTTCAATGCCTTCTGCCGCATTAAAACCTTCGCCAGAAGCATTCGCATGAATCGATACGAAAAGGTCAGCGCCGGAGCGGTTGGCAAAACGCGTCCGTTCGAACAGAGGCACGTCCTTGTCAGGTCGGTGGCTGAACAATACGTTATGCTCTTCTGTGGAAAGTTGTTTTTTTACCAATTCTGCTACAGCTGCGTTAAAGTGAAATTCCCGCATGCGTCCGTCCGGCGTCCGCTTGCCGGGAGTAGCTGGGCCATGTCCGGCATCAATGATTATTTTCATTGTGTATTCCTCCTTTTCTTCCTATATAGAATGAATGAGCCGGAAAGGGGACGAAATTCTTCAATTTCCATTTTTCCGTGTTAAAATAAAACAAACCGGCCGCAAAAAAGAGTTTGGCTTTAACTGTGCAGCCAGGGGAATGAGGGGGAACTATGGGACAAGTAACAGTAAAACAAGTGATGGACAAGTTTAACTTGAAGTTGATCAGTGGCCAAGAAGGAATTGGCCGCCGTATTGCCATTAGCGATATTTCGCGTCCGGGTCTTGAGATGGCTGGGTATTTTACACATTATCCGGCAAACCGAATACAATTGCTCGGCAAGACCGAACTTTCTTTTTTCGCAATGCTGAAACCAGAAGAGCGTCTGGACCGAATGATGAAATTATGCACAGACGATACACCAGCAGTTATTGTTTCGCACGATGTCGAAGTACCGAATGAATTGGTTCTGGCGTCATCCGAGAAGCATGTACCGGTATTAAGCACGAAAATGACAACGACGCGCTTTTCCAGCTTGCTGACGAACTTTCTGGAAAGCCAGCTGGCACCGACGACTGCTGTACATGGCGTTTTGGTCGACATCTACGGAATCGGTGTATTGTTGACAGGAAAAAGCGGAGTAGGGAAAAGTGAAACAGCACTCGAACTTGTCAAAAAAGGCCATCGCCTAGTAGCCGACGACTGCGTGGAAATCCACCAGGAAGGCGAAAACACATTGGTCGGGCATCCACCGAAGCTGATTGAGCATTTGCTCGAAATTCGCGGAGTCGGCATTATTGATATCATGACGCTGTTTGGTGCGAGCGCTGTTCGCAACTTCAAGCGTATATCACTCGTTATCGACTTGGAGTTATGGGATCCGGAAAAAACATATGACCGTCTTGGCCTTGAAGAAGAAAAAATGAAAATCATCGATACAGAATTGACCAAATTGACGATTCCAGTCCGCCCGGGACGAAACCTTTCCGTCATCATTGAAGTGGCTGCCATGAATTACCGCCTGAAACGCATGGGTGTCAATGCAGCTGAAGAGTTTTCTAAACGGCTCGATGATGTGATCGCTCAAGATACAATTTAACGGAATGGAAGGTGCGCGTTATGTTATCACTGTTAGCTGCAATCGATCCGGTTGCATTTTCGCTCGGGCCGATTAGTGTCCGTTGGTATGGCGTTATTATCGCAGCCGGAATTGTCATTGCATTTTTAGTCGGCCAAAGAGAAATGGTCAAGCGCGGCATGCATCCCGACTACTTGACCGACTTGCTTATCTGGGCAGTCCCGCTCGCCATAGTCGGCGCACGTATTTACTATGTGGCGTTTCAATGGGAGCATTACAAAAATCAGCCTGGCGAAATCATCGCCATTTGGAATGGCGGAATTGCCATCCATGGGGCGCTTATCGCCTCTGTCATTGTCGCCTACGTATTTACCAAGCGGCGCGGCACGCCATTTCTGAAAGTTGCCGATATTTTGGCGCCGAGTATTTTGATTGGGCAAGCCATTGGGCGCTGGGGCAACTTTATCAATCAGGAAGCGCACGGCGGAGAAGTTACGCGGGCATTTCTTGAAAACCTCTTTATTCCCGATTGGATTATCAATCACATGTACATAGATGGCGCTTATTATCACCCGACGTTTCTTTATGAATCTTTGTGGAGCCTTGCAGGCATCATCATTTTATTGTTGCTGCGAAAAGTAAACCTCGTTCGCGGCGAAATGTTCTTCTTTTATTTAATTTGGTATTCGGTCGGACGCTTCTTTATTGAAGGCATGCGTACAGATAGCTTGTACGTAGTCGGTGAATTGCGCGCTGCTCAGCTCGTGTCAGTAGTCGCGATTGTGGTCGCGCTGGTTTTCATTGTATACCGCCGCGTGAAGCTGAAAAATCCGCCCCGTTATTTGGATAAATAACAAGGAAAGAAGAGATCGAATGTCGACTTTTAAAAACGGCTTGAAGGCCGGCTTGAAAACCACATGGGCGCTCGGGAAAATCATTTTTCCGATTACGCTGCTTGTTACGATCCTGCAATTTACACCGGTCCTGCCATTTATCATTGAGCTGGTGTCTCCGGTCATGGGCATCTTCGGCCTAAGCGGAGAAGCGGCAGTTCCGCTCGTATTGGGGAACGCACTGAACTTGTATGCTGGAATTGCAGGAATTTTATCTCTCGAACTAACGGTTAAGGAAGTTTTTATCCTGGCAGTTATGCTATCATTTTCCCATAATATTTTTATTGAAACAGGCGTTGCCTTAAAAGTTGGTGTCCGTTTATGGGTAGTGCTTGTCGTTCGCTTCGGGCTCGCCATTATGTCAGGAATTCTGATCAATTTGCTTTGGTCCGGCGGTGGTGAAATTGCCCAGTACGGCTTTGCGCCAGAGGCATCAGCGGCCCCGGAAACATGGCTGGGCATTTTCCTGCTTGGCCTTGAAAAAGCAGGGTTTGGCGTATTGCAGCTGGCGATGATCGTCATCCCGCTCATGATCATGATTCAAGTATTGAAAGACCGGCAGTATTTGCAGAAAATCTCCAACATGATGGGGCCGCTCACGCGCGTGCTGGGCGTTGAGAAAAATACATCGCTCACATTAGCTTCAGGATTGGTTTTTGGGTTGGCGATGGGAGCCGGTGTCATGATTCAAGCGGTTCAAGAAGATGGTGTGAGCCGGAAAGATGCAACGCTAGCCTTTATTTTCCTGGTAGCGTGCCATGCAATTGTCGAAGACACATTGGTTTTTATCCCGCTCGGCATCCCGATTTGGCCGTTGCTGTTGATTCGCGTTATTACTGCACTCGCTTTGACTATACTCATTTCCTACCTATGGAAACGGGCTGAAGACAATCGGAAGGAAGTGGTGTCTACATGAACAAAGAGATAACGACCTTATTGTTTGATTTTGATGGTACCTTACTCGATACAAATGAATTGATTATCCAGACGTTTATGTCTGTGTTGGGCGAGCATTTCCCCGGCCAATATGAGCGTGAAGACGTGCTGCATTTTATCGGTCCGTCGCTTGAACAGACATTTATGGAAATTGCCCCTGACCGGGTTTACGAGCTGAGCGATCAATACCGCCGCTTGAACCGTACGCTGCACGATGAACTGGTTACTGAATACGACGGTGTTTCGGAGACGCTGCGCACATTAAAGGCAAGAGGTTTGAAACTTGCGATTGTCTCGACCAAGCGTGAAGAAACGATCAAGCACGGCTTGAACCTTATGGGTGTCGGCGATGTATTTGATGTGCTTGTCGCACTTGACCATGTGCGCAATCCAAAACCGCATCCAGAGCCGCTGGAATTGGCGCTGCGCCTGCTCGGGGCAAAACAAGAAGAAGCACTCATGATCGGCGACAATTCCCACGACATTGAAGGCGGAAAAAATGCCGGTGTGCGGACTGCTGGTGTGGCCTGGGCTGTTAAGGGAGAAGAATTCCTTTCGCGTTTCGAGCCAGACTTTATGCTCCAGCATATGTCCGATTTGCTTGAATTGACGAAAGCCAGCAGCCAATGAGACGAACTGAGCGTCACTACGTTGAAGGGGCGAACTCGCTTTGGCATATTTACAAGACGGTGCCATTTTGGAAAGTTGCAAAAAATTTCCTCATTATTCAAACGGCCCGCTACACGCCGTTTCTCCCGATGAAAAACTGGCTGTACCGCCGGTTTTTGGGGATGACGGTCGGCAAGCAATCGTCGTTTGCGCTAATGGTTATGCCTGATGTTATGTTTCCCGAACGGATTTATGTCGGGGAAAATACCGTCATCGGTTATAACACAACGATTTTGGCACACGAATACTTGATAGAGGAATACCGGCTCGGTGACGTCGTGATCGGCGACCGTGTTATGATCGGAGCAAACAGTACCATTTTGCCCGGCATTAAGATTGGAGACGGTGCCATTGTCTCCGCTGCCACGCTCGTCCATAAAGATGTACCTGCTGGAGCTTTTGTCGGCGGCAATCCGATGAAAATCATTTATACAGCTGAAGAAATGGATGATCGACAAGCAAAATCCTGAAAGCTCAGAGCTTTCAGGATTTTTTGCATCTACAGCGCTTGACGAAAGAAACCGGCATACGCTAAAATAAGAATCACTTTAACGATTCATCACTCTAGCGAACTAAAGTAAAATAACCGATATAAAGGAAGTGTTCGACGATGACGATTGAGATGTTTGAAAAACCGTTAGGCATGCGGGACGATTTTCCTTTGCTGGCTAAACAAAAAGCTGAATTGAGAAAGCAAGGCACCCAATTGATGGAGCAGGCAGGCTATGAGTTGCTGCAGACGCCTACACTGGAATACTACGAGACAATCGGTAAAATATCGGCGATTTCAGACGATGCCTTGTTCAAGCTGCTCGACAGCCAAGGCAAAACACTTGTGCTGCGTCCCGATATGACATCACCTATTGCACGTGTTGCAGCATCAAAATTGCTGAAAGAAAAAATGCCGATTCGCCTCGGTTATTACTCGAATGTTTTTCGCGCACAAAAGCGCGAAGGAGGACGGCCTGCGGAATTCGAGCAAATCGGCGTTGAACTCATTGGCGACAGTTCACTATATGCGGATGTCGAAGTGATCAGCCTGGCATGGAGCATGCTGCAAGAGGTTGGCGTCCAGTCCAGCCGCATCGTCATTGGCCACACCCGATTGCTGGAACTGATCTTGGAGGATTTCGGGTTGACTCAGCAGCAAACAGAAAGTGTCCGCGAATTGTTTGTTGCCAAAAATGGCGTCGGCTTTGAACAGCTGACCGAACAGCTTCCGATTCAGGAAAGCAAGCGCGCTTCATTTCCAAAGCTGATGCAAGCGACTGAGGTTGCCGATTGGAAGCCGTGGATCAATCCTGAAAACGAAGAACAGCAAAAGCTTTACCAGGACATGCTGCGAATCGAAGAATTGCTCGTGCGAAACGGCATTGGCGATGCCATCACTTTTGACTTGTCATTCAGCAGCCACATGACTTACTATACCGGCTTGGTGTTCGAGTTTTACGCTGCCGGCAGCGGCTTTCCGCTCGGAAGCGGGGGGCGCTATGATGGGCTGTTGGAACAATTCGGTTTGAAAGTCGGTGCGACCGGATTCGGGCTGCGCGTAGACCGCCTCATAGAAGCGGCAGCGGGTACAGCCGCACAAGTACCGAGTACACTGATTTTATTCGACGAACAAACAGAACAAAACGCTTTCGACCGGGCGAAAAAGCTGCGTGCAGAAGGCCAGCGCGTCACACTGCAGTTTGCGCCCGCTGTTTTGGCGATCGAGCCGTTCAGCAAGTTGTTTACGAATGTCATCAGAGAGGAGGAACTAACAAATGGATGAATTGACGATCGCGATGCCCAAAGGAAGAATCTTTGAAGAGGCTTATGAACTGCTGACACAAGCAGGCTATGACTTGCCGAAAGAACTGGACGATTCACGAAAGCTCATCGTCGAAGCGCCAAACGAAAAAATCCGTTTTATCCTCGCCAAACCGATGGATGTTCCAACTTACGTAGAACACGGTGTCGCGGACATTGGCATTGCCGGGAAAGATGTCTTGCTCGAGCACGACCGTGACGTTCACGAATTGTTGGATCTTGGCATCAGCGCCTGCTATATTGCAACGGCCGGTTTGCCTGATACTGAAATGAATCCAGTGACGCCGCGGATCGCTACTAAGTACCCGGCGGTCGCTTCGCACTATTACCGCAGCAAAGGCGAACAAGTGGAAATCATTGAATTGAATGGCTCGATTGAGCTGGCTCCGCTGATCGGCTTGTCGGACCGGATCGTTGACATTGTTTCGACTGGCCGGACGCTTCAGGAAAACGGGCTCGTCGAATATGAAAAAATTGCCGATATCACGTCAAGGCTTATCGCAAATCCGGTTAGTTACCGATTAAAGCAGAAACGCATTACGGAACTGGTCGACAAATTGCGGGGGCAGGTGACATGATGGAAATCCAGATGTTAACAAAAGAGCTGTCGATTCGACGCCGATTGGCTGACGGCACGGCGCAGCAGCTGGAAGCAGTAAAAGACATTATCCACGCGGTGCGTCAGGAAGGGGACGCTGCGCTCTACCGTTTCGCCAAAAAATGGGACGGAGCCGATCTAACAGAGTTGCGCGTATCCGAAGCGGAAATTCAAACAGCTGCAGAACGGTTCGACCCGAAGCTGTTGGCTGATTTGACAGAAGCCGCACAGAATATCCGTGATTATCACGAAGGGCAGCGGCAGCAAAGCTATCGCCACGACCGTGTGGACGGCTCCTATGTTGCGCAGCGCGTTACGGCGATTGAATCGGCTGGTTTGTATGTCCCAGGGGGAACGGCAGCTTATCCGTCTTCTGTGCTTATGAATGTTATCCCGGCACAAGTGGCAGGAGTCGAGCGGATCGTTGTGGTGTCGCCGCCGGACGCTGAAGGCAAGCTGTCGGACGGGGTGCTGGTAGCAGCACATATTCTCGGAATTGATGAATTATACAAATCGGGAGGCGCACAGGCCGTCGCAGCGCTTGCTTACGGTACTGAAACCATTCAGCCGGTCGATAAAATCACCGGCCCCGGAAACATTTTCGTTGCGCTCGCCAAACGCGAAGTCAACGGCGATGTGGCCATCGATATGATTGCCGGGCCGAGTGAAATCGCAATTATCGCTGACGATACGGCTCACGCTGATGAAGTGGCAGCTGACCTTTTGTCGCAGGCAGAGCACGATCCATTGGCAAGCGCAGTGCTGCTGACCGATAGCGAAGCGCTTGCACAAAAAGTCCAGGCGCAAGTTGCCGCCCAACTGGAAACGTTGCCGAGAGCGCCAATTGCGCAGGCATCTATCCGTGATCACGGCGCCATCTACTTGGCGGACACGCAAGAAGCATTGATCCGTGCAGCCAACCAATTAGCTCCGGAACATTTGGAAATTATGACGCATGATGCCGAAGCTGTAGCCGAGAAAATCCGCCATGCCGGCGCCATTTTCATCGGCCGCTATTCATCCGAGCCGGTCGGCGATTATTTTGCCGGTACCAACCATGTGCTTCCGACCAACAGCACAGCCCGTTTTTCAAGTGCGTTATCGGTATACGATTTTGTCAAACGGACGAGCATCGTTCATTATAGTGAACAGGGATGGCGCAACAACTATGAAAAAATTGCACGGCTGGCACGTCTTGAAGGTCTGGAGGCGCATGCCCGCGCCGTCGAATCACGCGCTTGGAAAAAGGAGAATCAAGAATGAGAAAATCAGAAATCACCAGAAAAACCAATGAAACCGAAATTGCCGTCAATTTCTCGCTGGATGGAAAAGGCCAGGCGGATATTGACACAGGCGTTCCGTTTATGGACCATATGCTCGACTTGTTTATCAAGCACGGGCAATTTGATGGCCGTATCCATGCAAACGGCGATACACACATCGACGACCATCATACGACCGAAGACATCGGCATTGTTCTTGGCCAGGCTGTACTGGAGGCTTTAGGCGATAAAAAAGGCTTGCGCCGTTATGGCAATGCATTTGTTCCAATGGACGATGCGCTTGCCCAAGTGGTCATCGACTGTTCGAACCGCCCGCACCTAGAATTCCGCTGCGAACTGCCGACTGCTAAAGTCGGTTCTTTCGATACCGAACTGGTGCATGAGTTTTTATGGAAGTTTGCGCTTGAATCACGCATGAACGTCCACGTTATCGTGCATTACGGCAAAAACACGCACCATATCATCGAAGCGATTTTCAAAGCGCTGGCACGGGCTCTCGACGAGGCCACATTGATCGATCCGCGCGTTGAGGGCGTTCCTTCGACAAAGGGGCTTTTAACATGATCATTGGCATCATCGATTACGGCATGGGCAATTTGTTCAGCGTCGAACAAGCATTAAAGAAATTGGACTGCACCGTAATCTTGTCAGACGACAAAGCAGTTCTGAGTGAAGCGGACGCCATTTTGCTTCCAGGCGTCGGGGCTTTTCCGGATGCAATGAAGCGGCTGGAGGAAAAAGGACTTGATTCGTTTATCACGTCACTTCCAGGCCGCAATATTCCATTACTCGGCATTTGCCTCGGCATGCAGCTGTTGTACGAAAAAAGTGAAGAAGTCCGCGCGACCAAAGGACTCGGTTTATTAAAAGGCCAGATTCGCCGATTTCCAAAAGGAGCGCACCGCATTCCGCATATGGGCTGGAACCGGCTCCGGTTTGCCCAGATCCCGTATTGGCTTGACGATGTGCTGAATGATACGCATGTGTATTTTGTTCATTCGTTCTACGCTGATGAGCTGGCGGACGATCAGCTATGGGCTACTGCCGAATACGGCGGACTGGAAGTGCCGGGCGTCGTTGGGGACGGATTGGTAACGGGTATGCAGTTTCACCCCGAGAAATCAGGGGAATTCGGCCATTACTTGTTGGAGCAATGGATCGCAAACGTCAGGAGGAATTTAGATGAGTCAATTTCAACTTTATCCAGCCATTGATTTAAGGGGCGGAAAATGCGTCCGCTTGTTCCAAGGTGATTACGGGCAAGAAACAGTATACGGCGATTCGCCGGTCGATATGGCAAAAAGTTTTGTAGAAGCAGGAGCAGAGTGGATTCATATGGTTGATTTGGACGGGGCGAAAGATGGCAGCCGCATCAACGACCAAGTAGTAATCGAAGCAGCAAAGCTTCCGGTAAAAGTGCAAGTGGGCGGCGGCATCCGCAGCCGCGAAGACATTGAGCATTATTTGTCGAACGGAGTGGCGCGCGTCATTATCGGCAGCTTGGCAATTCGCGAGCCCGACCTGGTCGCTTCATTTATTGAAGAGTTTGGTGCCGATCGGATTGTTATCGGCATCGATGCCAAAGACGGGATGGCCGCAACTGAAGGCTGGATCGAAACGTCGCATAAGCCGGCGCCCGAAGTAGCTGCTTACTTTGTTTCCAAAGGAGCCAAGCATTTTATTTACACGGATATTTCTACAGACGGCACACTTGCCGGCGCCAATATCGACGCCAACCGCAAGTTGACCGCTTCCCCGGCGCAAGTGATCGTGTCCGGCGGCATCGGCACTCTTGATGATGTGAAACGTGTAAAACAGGCAGCACAGGACAGCCCGATTTCAGGCCTCATCATAGGAAAAGCACTATACGAAAAACGCTTTACGCTTGAGGAGGCGCTGTCATGCTGACCAAGCGCATCATTCCGTGCCTGGACGTCAAAGAAGGGCGCGTCGTCAAAGGCGTCAGCTTTGTCGCTCTTCGCGACGCTGGCGACCCGGTAGAATTGGCTAAGTTTTACGATGAACAAGGCGCTGACGAATTGGTGTTCCTGGACATTTCAGCTTCCCATGAAGGCAAACAAACGATGATCGAAGTAGTGCGCATCGTGGCGACGGAGTTGTCGATCCCGTTCACGGTAGGCGGCGGCATCCGTACACTCGAGGACATGAAACGCATGCTGCGCGCGGGAGCGGATAAAGTGTCGCTCAATACGGCAGCGCTGGACCGGCCCCAACTGATCAAAGAAGGAGCAGACTTTTTCGGTTCGCAGTGCATAGTGATCGCAATCGATGCCAAGAAAAACGGCGACAGCTGGGACGTTTATACGCACGGCGGACGCAACCAAACTGAATGGAATGCGGTCGAATGGGCCAAATACGCCGTGTCGCTCGGAGCGGGCGAGATTTTGTTGACGAGCATGGACTGCGACGGGCAAAAAGACGGTTTTGACCTGGAACTGACAGAAGCGGTGCGCAGCGCCGTTGAAGTTCCAGTCATCGCAAGCGGGGGCGCTGGAAACCGCGAGCACTTTAAACAAGTGTTTGAGCAAGTAGATGCCGATGCAGCACTTGCCGCCTCGATTTTCCATTACAAAGAAACGAGCGTAAAAGAAGTGAAACAGTATTTGCGCGAAGAAGGAGTGAATGTCCGGTGACGAATGTAAAATTTGACGACAATGGACTGGTGCCTGTAATTTTGCAGGATGCAGCGACCAAACAAGTATTAACGCTGGCATATGCCAACGAAGAAGCGCTTCAGCGGACGATCGAAACAAAAGAAACATGGCTGTTTTCCAGAAGCCGCAACGAACTATGGAACAAAGGCGCGACAAGCGGCAATACGCAGCGTGTGCAATCGGTTCAGGTGGATTGCGATGGCGATTCGCTGATTTACGAAGTGATTCCAAACGGCCCTGCTTGCCACACCGGCGAAACGAGCTGTTTTAATGAAACGATTGCCGGCGAACGATCGGCGACTGCATCTGACATGATCGGGCAGTTGAGCGCATTGATCAAACAGCGCGAAACGGATATGCCGGAAGGAGCCTACACGACCTATTTGTTCGAACAAGGCGTAGATAAAATCTGTAAAAAAGTCGGGGAAGAAGCAGCGGAAGTCATCATCGCGGCTAAAAATCGCGATGCGCGCGAATTGGCGACAGAAAGTGCAGACCTGCTGTATCACTTGCTGGTGCTGCTGCAGGAACAAAAAGTGGATTTCCGTGAAGTCACAGCTGTACTCGAAGAGCGCCACGACGTGAAAAAGGACAAGTAAATAACAGGAAAATATGCTATAATAACAGCACATTTACGGATGGGACGATTTCGATCGTTCCTTTTCCTGTTACGGAGGCATATCTTGGAGAATAACAAAAGGAAAAATCGCGACAATGTCGTGTCGTTCATTCCGACAGGGGAATTTTATTACCAAAAAGCGCTCAAGGAAATGCAGCGCGAGCAATATAATAAAGCTTATAAGTATTTGCAGCGCGCGAAAGAACTGAGCCCGAAAGACCCATTGATCCTCATGCACTACGGCGTTGTATTGATGGAACGTGAAGAGTTCGAAGAAGCAATGGACGAACTGCGAACCGCCCACCAATTGTCGCCTAAAGAACCAAATATTATGTTCTTTTTGGCAGAAGTGCATGCGCATTTAGGCTTGTTTTTTGATGCGCGGAAATACGCAAAAGATTATCTGGAACTCGATACCCAGGGCAGCTATGCAGCGGAAGCGATGGAAATTATCGATTTTGCTGAACAGGAAGACTGGCAGTTGTTCGATGACGAAGGCGAAGCGCAGGATAGCGAGCATTATTTTCTGCAGGAAAAAGCGCGCCGCATGATGGAGCAGGGGAAATTCCCGGAAGCGATCGAGCTGCTTGAAGAAGTGATTGCTGAAAAAGCGGATTTCTGGGGAGCCTACAACAATTTGGCGCTGGCGTATTTTTACATCGGCGAAACCGAAATGGCAAAAGCGCTGCTTCACGATGTGTTGAGAAAAAACACAGGGAATTTACATGCTTTATGCAATTTGGCGGTCTTCCACTATTACGAGAAAAACGATGAACTGGACAATATTCTGGAATTGCTGAAAAAAATCCAGCCTTACGTGTTTGAACACCGCTATAAGCTGGGCGCAACGTTCGCCCTTGTCGGCAAATACAAAGAAGCTTACCGCTGGCTGAAAAGCTTGCAAAAGCGAGGCTTTGACGGCGATCCGGCATTTTATTTCTGGCTGTCTCATGCAGCCTATCATTCCGGCCACGAAGAAACGGCCAAACAAGCTTGGGAACACCTGAGAAAAATAGATCCTGCAAAAGAGGGATATGAGCCGTGGGGAGAACAAGCGGTCATGCCGCATGCCGACGCGCTTGAACACGACCGGGACTTTTTAATTCAAAAACTGGACCATCCGCATTTGAGTGAAAGGCTCTACGGGCTGTTTCTGCTTGGGAAATCGTCCCATAAGCAGGAAATCATCTCGCACCCCAATTGGCTTAAGACCAAACAGCCGACTGTGCTTGAAACCTATGTTTTGGGCTATGCGTTAGGCCATCCGTTCCGCAGTTCGGTCAAGGAAGAGCAGGTGTTTCTGCGGGCAATGGAAACGGCAGAGCGCCTTTACGGGCAAAAAAACATGGTTGACCGGCAAAATGATACAGCTTTTCAACTCTGGTTCCTGTTTGTAGAACAGGCTTTTGAAGAAGGCTATGCTTTCCGCAATCCGGCCGCTCTTGCTGCAGCGACGCGCTATATGGTCGAGGCAGCCGAGAAACGCGGCCCGACCAAAAAAGGCGTAGCCGAAGAGTTCGGTGTTTCTGCAGCGACTGTAGGAAAATACATCGAAGAGTTAAGCGGGTTTTTGCCGAATCCTGATGCCTAGGCATAAAAGTTGAAGACAACAGTCGATTGATTTACGATTTAGCTAGTGATTACGAGGAGGGCCTATAATGACAGAAACAACAGAAATCTACGACGTATTGATTATCGGTGCAGGGCCGGCTGGCATGACTGCAGCTGTTTACACATCCCGCGCCAACCTTTCCACGCTGATGCTCGAGCGCGGAATTCCGGGCGGCCAAATGGCCAATACAGAAGAAATCGAAAACTATCCAGGCTTTGACCATATTCTTGGACCGGATTTATCCACAAAAATGTTCGACCATGCAAAGAAATTCGGAGCTGAGTATGCATACGGCGATGTCACTGAAATCATCGACGGCGACGAATTCAAAACAGTTAAAGCCGGGTCGAAAGAGTATAAAGCACGTGCCATCATCCTGACAACAGGCGCTGAATACAAAAAAATGGGCATCCCGGGCGAGAGTGAACTGGGCGGCCGCGGTGTCAGCTACTGTGCAGTCTGCGACGGAGCTTTCTTTAAAGGAAAAGAATTGGTCGTAGTAGGCGGCGGCGACTCGGCAGTTGAAGAAGGCGTCTACTTGACGCGCTTTGCCGACAAAGTGACGATCGTTCACCGCAGAGATGAACTGCGTGCACAAAAGATCCTGCAGGACCGTGCATTTGCCAATGAAAAAATCGACTTTATCTGGAGCCATACCGTTAAGGAAATCCACGATAAAGATGGAAAAGTCGGCGGCGTAACGCTCGTATCGACAAAAGACGATGCTGAAACAGAATTCAAAGCGGAAGGCGTCTTTATCTACATCGGTTTGCTGCCATTAACAAAACCATTTGCAAGCCTAGGAATTTTGAATGAGCTCGGATATATCGAAACGAACGAGCACATGGAAACATCTGTACCAGGCATTTTTGCAGCCGGCGATGTACGCGACAAAACATTGCGCCAAGTGGTCACGGCAACAGGCGACGGCAGTGTTGCGGCGCAAAGCGTTCAGCATTATATTGAAGAACTGCAAGAGAAAATGGTTATGAAGACGGAAGTTTAACGTTTTCTTAATTTTCTTGTAACAGCTTTGTCATGCAAAAAGAGTAAAGTAGGAATTGTAAATTGACCCCCTTTTTATACAGTTTTTTAGACAGGTGGCTTTTCGGATTTCCGGAAAGCCGCCTCTTTTTTTGCATTCTTTTGCATGACACACCAGGATACATGTATAATGAAAATAGTTTATATTAGATGCGGAGTGGCAAATGTGCAGCGAATCGCGAATTTATTGCTTATTAAAAACAATCAAGTATTGCTCATGAAAAAACCGCGCAGGAACTGGTATGTAGCTCCTGGCGGAAAAATGGAAAGCGGCGAATCGATTTATGAAGCCGCGGTCCGTGAATTTGAAGAAGAAACAAACACACAGCCTTTGGGCATTCACCTAAAGGGCGTTTATACAATGATGATTCAGGAAGAGGCCGAAACCGTGGATGAATGGATGCTGTTTACTTTCCGTGCAACAGATCTACACGGCATCCCGTTCGAAGAAACTCGTGAAGGAATATTGGAATGGCATCCGGTGGAAAGCCTGAGAACACTCCCGATGGCAGAAGGCGACCGGACCAACCTGTTGTTTGCAGCTTATCAAGAAGGCGTGCAATACGGAACTTTTTATTACACGCCGGATTTCGAATTGCTCGAAGAAACGATTCAATCATCGACTGAAGAGGTGAACCGCCAGCATGGATAAATCCATCGAAGAAACCGAATTAATCATCATCACTGGAATGTCCGGTGCAGGAAAGACAGTAGCGATTCAAAGTTTTGAAGACCTCGGTTTTTTCACGATCGATAATTTGCCGCCGGCCC
Source organism: Planococcus sp. (in: firmicutes) (assembly GCA_030147455.1). Classification (GTDB taxonomy): domain Bacteria; phylum Bacillota; class Bacilli; order Bacillales_A; family Planococcaceae; genus Planococcus. Next base: position 28,131 of record JASKZU010000155.1, read on the forward strand.
TGCTCCCGACGTTCATTAAATTGATGCGGGATTCCGGTAAATCGATGAAACGTGTAGCGGCGGTAATGGACCTTCGGGGCGGCGACTTTTTCGACAGTCTTGTCGATGCTATCGATAACCTGTCCCGTGAACCTGATGTCTCGATTACGATTTTGTTCTTGGATGCAGACAATCAGACACTCGTCAGCCGCTATAAAGAATCGCGCCGTTCGCATCCACTGTCGCCGGGCGGTTTGGTCCTTGGCGGCATCAAGAAAGAGCGGGACATGCTAAAAGACCTTCAAGGGCGCGCCAATTATATGTACAAAACATCTGAGATGAGCCCGCGGCAGCTGAAGGAAAAGATCACTTCCGACTTTTCGTCGAAGACAAGCAATGTCTTTACCGTGAATATTGTGTCGTTCGGCTTTAAGCACAGCATGCCGATCGATGCAGATTTGGTATTTGACGTCCGCTTCCTGCCAAACCCTTATTATATCGAAGAACTGAAACCGCTCTCGGGACTTGACCGGCCGGTCTCTGATTACGTGCTTAAATGGCAGGAAACCGGCATGCTCATAGAGAAGCTCGAAGACTTGTTCGATTTTATGATTCCCCAGTACAAACAAGAAGGCAAGGCGCAGCTCGTCATCGCTTTCGGATGCACAGGCGGTCAGCATCGCTCGGTCACACTGGCTGAATATTTCGGGAAATACTTGGCCAAAAATAATAAAATCAACATTTCGCACAGAGACGTAAAAACCAGAAAGGGTTGAGCATATGGAAAAAAAACTGCAGCAAAAGCGTATCGTGATTATTGGAGGCGGTACCGGTCTGTCGACTTTGCTGCGGGGATTAAAGACTTTTCCGCTCGACTTAACGGCGATCGTTACAGTGGCGGATGACGGAGGCAGTTCAGGGCGGCTGCGGGACGATTTGGATATCCCGCCGCCGGGTGATATCCGCAATGTCATGGCCGCTTTATCCGATGCCGAACCGCTTGTGGCAGAGATGTTTCAATACCGCTTTACCCACTCGGATGATTTGGAAGGACATTCACTCGGCAATTTGATGCTCGCCGCTTTGACGGATTTGACTGGCGATTTTTCCCACGCAGTCCGTGAAATGAGCCGCGTGCTGAATGTCAATGGCACGGTCCTGCCCGCCGCCAATCAATTGGTGACATTGAATGCGGAACTGGAAGACGGGACCATCATCAAAGGAGAATCCAAAATACCAGCTTATCTGCAGCCGATTAAACGCGTATTCCTGGATCCGGCAAACGTCAAGACATTGCCGGACACAATCCAGGCAATCGAGTCGGCGGACGTAGTGGTTATTGGTCCCGGTTCGCTGTACACGAGCATCTTGCCGAATTTGCTTGTAAAAGACATTAAAAAAGCGTTGTTAAAAGCAACTGCGAGAAAAATCTACATTTGCAACCTGATGACACAAGCTGGTGAAACATACCGCTATACCGCCTCGGATCACGTACAAGCTTTGTACGACCATGTCGGCACCCGCTTTATGGACGCCATACTGATCGATAAAGTCCAAATGCCGCAAGGGGTGGCTGAAAAATATAAAAAAGAAAAAGCCTGGCCGGTCGAATACGACGAAGAGCGGCTGAAAGTGCTTGGGCTGGAAGTATATCGCCATGACATCACCAGCATCTTTAGTGGGGCTGTCCGGCACGATCCGATGAAAGTAGCGCAGTGGCTGTTTGAGTACACCAGCGAACAACCACTGGACGAGTCAGAGCGGCGATATTCATAAGGCTTGAAAGGAGAGCCTATTTTGTCTTTTGCATCCGAAACAAAGAAAGAAATGACCCAAATCGAAGTAGATGATTGCTGCGGGAAAGCTGAACTTTCCGCTATGATCCGCATGAACGGCACATTATCTTTTTCCAACCGCCAGCTGAGCCTGGATATCCAAACGGAAAATGCGGCCATCGCGCGCAGAATTTATACATTGCTGAAAAGATTTTACCGGGCATATCCAGTAGAACTGCTGGTCCGGAAAAAAATGCGTTTGAAAAAAAACAATGTTTATATTTGCCGCTTGCGAGAAGGCGCCAAACAAGTGTTGGAAGATTTATTGATCCTATCCGAAGGGTTTCAGTTTCAGCAAGACATCTCACCTGAATTGATCGAGAACACATGCTGCAAACGCGCATACTTGCGCGGCGCATTCTTGGCCGGAGGATCTGTCAACAACCCGGAGACTTCTTCTTATCATTTGGAGATCTACTCTTCATACAAGGACCATGCCGAGTCATTGGTCGAATTGATGAATCATTTTACATTAAACAGCAAAATGATCGAACGAAAAAAAGGCTTTGTCACATACTTAAAAGAAGCAGAAAAAATTGCCGATTTTCTAAGCTTGACCGGCGCACATACGGCGCTGTTGAAATTTGAAGATGTCCGTATATTGAGAGATATGCGCAACAGCGTCAACCGCCTCGTCAATTGCGAAACCGCCAACTTAAATAAAACGATTGATGCCGCACTGCGTCAAATTGAAAATATTCGATTTATCGATCAAGTGATCGGCATCGACCAGTTGCCGGACCGCTTGAAAGAAATTGCCCGCTTGCGCGTCGAGCACCAGGACGTAACGTTGAAAGAGCTTGGGGAAATGGTGTCGGCAGGAAAAGTAAGCAAATCAGGCGTGAACCACCGGCTCCGGAAAATCGATGAGATTGCCGAGTCGTTGAGAAAAGGCGAAACGATCAGCCGCTAAACCGGTTGTTCTTTGCTATAGATTGTAGAAGAGTCGAGTTTTCGGAGGAGGATATGCATGGTGGAAAAACAAGTGGAAGTGCAATTGAAAACAGGATTACAGGCGCGGCAGGCCGCGTTGTTTGTTCAAGAAGCGAACCGCTATAGTTCGGATGTTTACTTGGAAAAAGGCGAAAAGAAAGTTAATGCCAAAAGTATTATGGGCATTATGAGCCTGGCTATCAGTAAAGGCACAAACATAACCATCTCGGCTGACGGCGCAGATGAAAAAGCCGCTGTAGAAGCTCTGGCGCAATTGGTCGAACAGGAAGTTTAAACGTTATCATCCAATAGTTTTCCATAAAAAAAGCTGCTTCCAATTGGAAGCAGCTTTTTTAGCAAATTAATCTTCTTTTTTATGATCGCCAGGCATTTTGCTGCGCGTGATGATTTGATCGATCAATCCATATTCGAGTGCGCGATCAGCAGTCATGAAGTTATCACGGTCTGTGTCGCGTGAAATCACATCAAGCGGCTGGCCTGTGCGCTCTGAAAGAATTTCGTTGAGCTTTTCGCGAAGGAAAAGAATGCGCTTGGCCGCGATTTCGATTTCAGTCGCTTGGCCTTGTGCTCCTCCGAGTGGTTGGTGAATCATGACTTCGGCATTAGGAAGCGCATAGCGTTTGCCTTTCGTGCCGGCTGCCAAGAGGAAAGCTCCCATAGATGCAGCCATACCGATGCAGACAGTTTGGACATCAGGCTTGATGAATTGCATAACATCGTAGATGGCCATGCCGGCAGTGATGCTGCCGCCTGGGCTGTTGATGTAGATGGAAATATCCTTTTCCGGATCTTCCGCTTCAAGGAACAGCAATTGCGCGACGATGGAGTTTGCTACATTGTCGTCGATGCCGCTGCCGAGCATAATGACGCGGTCTTTCAAAAGGCGTGAGTAAATATCGTACGCACGCTCGCCTCTGCTTGTTTGCTCAATTACAGTAGGGATTAAATTCATGGTAAATTTCCTCCTTTAGGTAAATGTGAATGCTGCTGAAACGGTGTTCAGCTGTATATTTATCATACACATCTTGGTCAATGAAGGTCAAATCTAACGTATTGCAAAAAAGTACCTTGAATTTTGCCGAAAGCTTTTGTATAATAGAAAAGTCGTTAAAGACATTGCCCTCGTAGTGTAAAGGATAACACGTAAGATTCCGGTTCTTGAGATGGGGGTTCGATTCCCTCCGAGGGTGTCAGATCAATAAAGCCGCACAGCCCTTCAGGGCTGTGCGGCTTTTCTGTTTGCCCTGTGCCGCAACCGGCTAAACAGCCGAATGGACGAAAGCAGCATAGGAAATTATTATGGTAGAAGAAAAGCTCTTGAAGACGAATTCATTTTCAGCAACTAAACAAGCAGCACAAACAACAAAGGAGGAAAAGAGATGTACACATTATATACACGCCCGAACTGCGGTTTATGTGAAGAAGCGAAAGCTGCGCTGCAGCTCCTGCAGGAAGATTTCCCAGTCCGATTCGAGGAAATCAATATCGAGACAGACGAGCTGCTGCATGAACAGTATGCATTGATGATTCCTGTACTGGCCAAGCAGGAGCAAATCTTGATCTATGGAAATTTCGGCTATGGGGAACTGCTGGAAGCGTTGATTTTATAACGCTTCTTTTTATTTGCATATTTTCACCGGCTCGGCTACAATGTTGGTAGTGGGACGAAATAAAACTTGGTGGGACGATAAATGTCCAACAAAGGGGTGGAGCGATGGATCCAGTTCTCCAAGCGCAAGTTCACATTATGCCTGAATTGCCTGTTTTGCTGAAAAAGCGCTATAGCATACTCGAGCTGATTCAAGCCGAGCAGCCTATAGGAAGACGCACATTGAGCGAAATGACAGGCGCAGCTGAAAGAGAAATACGCAAAGAGACGGACCTGTTGCGTGACCATGCCTTAATCGAGATGAACAAAAGCGGCATGACGTTAACCGTTCTTGGGGCCAGTGTATTAACGCAGCTCCAGGGATTGGTCAGAGAACTGTCTGGAACGGCTGCTTTGGAAGCGGAGCTCGAAGAAAAACTCGGGATCCAACAAGCAATCGTCCTGACGGGTGACAGCGACCGGCTGCCATCCGTCAAAACAGCAATCGGCCGTCAAGCTGCCCGCCAAGTAGAACAATTATTTGAAAACAGCCGGACAATCGCGGTTACCGGTGGCAGCACAATGGCTGCTGTCGCTGCTGAAATCCGCCCGGCCAAGAAAAACGGCAGCATGCATTTTGTCGCTGCAAGGGGCGGCCTTGGTGAAGATATGCATCACCAGGCCAACACTATTGCTTCTTCTTTTGCCGAAAAAGCAGGCGGCGCTGTCCGCACACTGTATTTGCCCGAACATTTGAGTGCAGAAGCCTTGGAAATGATGATGAAAGAACCTGTCATCAAAGAAATGATGGAGCTTTATGATCAAACTGATTTGGTGGTCCATGGCATCGGCGTAGCCGAAGAAATGGCAGCCAGGCGGCGTTCTTCACATGAAGAAGTAGAGAAAATCAAGACGGGTGGAGCTGTCAGTGAAGCGTTCGGCTATTATTTCGATAAAAACGGAAAAATAGTTTACCGCATCCCGACAGCGGGCATTCAATTAGAGCAAGTACAAAAAGTGCCCGGCATTATAGCGGTGGCAGGCGGCCAAACAAAAGCCCGTGCCATCGAATCCTATTTCCGGGCAGCGCCGGCCCGTACCATTCTCATTACAGATGAAGGTGCGGCGCAAGCAATCTTAAATCCCAAAACAAAATTGGAGGAATTATAAATGACAGTAAAATTAGCAATTAATGGCTTTGGCCGTATCGGCCGTGTTGTATTCCGTCAAGCACTTGAAAACGAAAACGTGGAAGTAGTAGCAGTAAACGACCTTTCTGATGCTGAAATGCTTGCACATCTTTTGAAATATGATTCTGTACACGGCACGTTGAACGCAGACGTTTCTGCTAAAGATGGTTCAATCTTCGTAGACGGCAAAGAAATCAAAGTCTTCGCTGAAAAAGACCCTGCTCAATTGCCATGGAAAGAGCAAAACGTCGATATCGTTATCGAATCAACTGGGATCTTCACGACTGAAGAAGCTGCTTCTAAGCACATCGAAGCCGGCGCTAAAAAAGTCATCGTTTCTGCACCAGGCAAAAACGGCATGAAGATGCTTGTCATGGGCGTAAACGAAGATTCTTACAACCCAGAAGAGCACCACGTTGTTTCCAACGCTTCATGTACAACAAACGGCTTGTCCGGCATTTCTAAAGTGTTGAACGAAAAGTTCGGCATCAAAAAAGCCATGATGACAACAATTCACTCATACACGAACGACCAAGCTTTGCTTGATGCACCTCACTCTGACTACCGCCGTGCGCGCGCAGCAGCTGAGTCAATGATTCCGACAACAACTGGCGCAGCGAAATCTGTTGCAAAAGTATTGCCTGAATTGGAAGGCAAAATCGACGGAATGGCGATCCGCGTTCCAACACCAAACGTTTCATTGATCGACCTTGTAGCTGAACTTGAGCAGGATGCTTCTATTGAAGAAGTAAACCAAGTGCTTAAAGAAGCAACTGAAAACGAACTTAACGGCTACTTGGAATACAGTGAATTGCCGCTAGTATCACGCGACTTCAACGGCAGCAGAGCTTCTGCTACAGTAGATGCACAATCTACTATGGCTTTGGGCGGAAACATGGTTAAAGTACTTGCTTGGTACGATAACGAATCCGGCTACTCTGCACGTTGCATCGACTTGGCAGTGTTCATGTCTAAAAAAGGGCTGTAATTTGAAAATCATAGCTTAATTACCGATGAACCTCTATAATGAAGAGGGTAAAAGGGGTGGGGAATTAACCCCACCCCTTATTTTTTTGAATATAATTAGGAGGTATTTTCATGTTGCAGAAAATGACCATGAAAGACTTGGAGTTGAAAGAAAAACGCGTTTTTTGCCGTGTTGACTTTAACGTGCCGATGGAAGACGGAAAAGTAACCGATGATACACGCATCCGGGCGGCATTGCCAACAATCAAGTATTTGGCTGAACAAGGCGCGAAAGTAATTTTGGCCAGCCACTTGGGACGTCCAAAAGGCCAAGTGAACGAAGACATGAGACTTGCAGCAGCTGGAGCCAGATTGTCTGATTTGCTCGGCAGCGACGTGAAATGCCTGCAGGAATCTGTAGGGGAGACAGTTGAACAGGAAATTGCAGCGCTCGAACCCGGCCACGTCCTATTGCTTGAAAACGTCCGTTTCCATAGCGGCGAAGAAAAAAATGATCCAGAACTTGCGAAGCAATTTGCTGCACTGGCAGATGTGTTTGTCAATGATGCATTTGGTGCAGCGCACAGAGCGCACGCTTCTACTGCAGGAATCGCGGAGCATTTGCCGGCCGTTTCAGGGCTGCTGCTCGAAAAAGAACTAGCCGTTCTCGGCAAAGCATTGTCAGAGCCTGAGCGCCCGTTCACCGCAATTATCGGGGGAGCAAAAGTTAAAGATAAAATCGGCGTTATCGACCACTTGCTCGACATCGTCGACAACTTGATTATCGGCGGCGGTTTGTCTTACACATTCGTGAAAGCACAAGGCCATGAAATTGGCACTTCACTTATCGAAGAAGATAAGATGGAACTGGCAAGATCGTTTATCGACAAAGCAAAAGAAAAAGGCGTTAAGTTGTATTTGCCGATCGACATAACAGTGGCGGATGATTTCTCGAAAGACGCCCAAACAAAAATCGTCAAAACCGAGGAAATCCCTTCTGACTGGATGGGCCTCGACATCGGTTCTGAAACAGCGAAGCTGTATGCTGACGTAATTAAAGATTCTAAGCTGATCATTTGGAACGGGCCTATGGGCGTGTTCGAAATGGAAAAATTCGCAAACGGCACGAAAGCAGTAGCTCAAGCGATGGCTGAAACAGCCGGCTATACAGTGATCGGCGGCGGCGATTCTGCTGCTGCGGTCGAGAAATTCGGCGTAGCTGATCAAATGGATCATATTTCTACAGGCGGCGGTGCTTCTTTGGAATTCATGGAAGGCAAAGATTTGCCTGGCGTAACCGCATTAACCGATAAATAAAGGGAGTGTTTTTGTGAGAAAACCAATCATTGCAGGAAACTGGAAAATGTACAAAACCGCATCACAGGCAAAAGAGTTTGTCGAAAAAGTCAACGGCTTGATCCCGGACGAAAGCAAGCTGGACGCAGTCATCTGCGCACCTGCGCTTTACTTGTCGCAAATGGTCGGCGCTGCAGAAAACAGCGCGCTTAAAATCGGCGCGCAAACAATGCACGAAAAAGGCGAAGGGGCATTCACAGGCGAAATCAGCCCTGTTCAATTAGCTGACATCGGCGTGGATTATGTCGTCATCGGCCATTCAGAACGCCGCCAGTATTTTAACGAAACAGACGAATCCGTCAATGCCAAAGTAAAAGCGGCATTTTCACATCAGCTGCTTCCGATTCTTTGTGTAGGCGAAACGTTGGAAGAACGCGAAAGCGGGCAAACCGACAGCATCGTTGAATCTCAAGTGGAAAAGGGCCTGGCTGGTTTGACAGATGCACAACTCGCAGAATTGGTCATTGCCTATGAACCGGTATGGGCAATCGGCACCGGCAAAACGGCCACTGCTGAAGATGCAAACGAAGTATGCGGCGTAGTCCGCAAGAAAGTTGCGGCGTTGTACAGCAGCGAAACAGCTGATAAGCTGCGCATTCAATACGGCGGCAGCGTAAAACCCGACAACATTCAAGAACTTTTGTCAAAAGAGCATATTGACGGGGCATTAGTCGGCGGCGCAAGTTTGGAAGCAGATTCATTCGTGAAGCTGTTGGAGGCGGGATCGAATGCGTAAAACGGCAAATCCGGCTGCCCTGATCATCTTGGATGGTTTTGGCTGCCGTGAAGAAACCGCTGGAAATGCAGTTGCACAAGCCCATAAGCCGAACTTTGACCGCTTATGGAACGAATACCCGCATGAAATGCTGACAGCTTCAGGCGAAGCTGTTGGCTTGCCGGACGGCCAAATGGGCAATTCAGAAGTGGGCCATTTAAACATCGGTGCTGGACGGATTGTCTATCAGAACTTGACGCGCATCCATAAATCAATCAAAGACGGCGACTTTTTCCAAAACCCGGCCTTTTTAGATGCTGTGCTCAACGCCAAAGAAAACGGCAAAGCGCTTCACGTCATGGGCTTGCTCAGTGACGGGGGCGTCCATAGCCACTATGAACATTTATTTGCCCTGTTGCGCCTTGCCAAACAGCAAGGGCTGAGCGAAGTCTACGTCCACGGCTTTTTAGATGGCCGCGATGTTGGGCCGAAAACGGCGCTCCGCTATATAGAGGAAACCGAAAAGCAAATGCAGCAAATCGGCATCGGGCGCTTCGCTTCGATTAGCGGACGCTATTATGCGATGGACCGCGATCGCCGCTGGGAACGAGTGGAACTGGCTTACCGCGTAATGGTGGATGGTACAGGACCGCGTGCTCGTTCAGCAAAAGAAGGCGTGGAAGCATCCTACGCTGAAGGCATTGTAGATGAATTCATCCTGCCGTTTACAGTAGCTGAAGACGGCGCTATACCTGCAACGATCGCATCTGGCGATTCGGTTATTTTCTTTAACTTCCGACCGGACCGCGCCATCCAAACAACGGCGGCGTTAACACGCCCTGATTTCGCGCATTTTGCACTAAGCGTTGAACATCCGCAAAACTTGCTGTTTGTGAGTTTCACTACATACAGTGAAGAATTGAATACGCGCATCGCTTATGATGCGGTCAACTTGGTCAATACGATCGGTGAAGTCCTGTCTGCCAACGGCATGAAGCAATTGCGCATTGCCGAGACGGAAAAATATCCGCACGTTACGTTCTTTATGAGCGGCGGCCGTGAAGAAACATTCCCGGGAGAAGACCGGATTTTGGTGGCTTCTCCGAAAGTGGCTACGTACGATTTGCAGCCGGAAATGAGCGCTTATGAAGTGACCGACCGGCTCGTTGAACAAATCGATGCTGGCGCACACGATGCCATTATCTTGAACTTTGCCAACCCGGACATGGTTGGCCACAGCGGCATGCTGGAGCCGACAATCAAAGCAATTGAAGTAGTCGATGAGTGCCTTGGCCGCATCGTTGATGCATTGCACCGCCAAGGCGGTTCAGCGCTGATCACGGCAGACCACGGCAATGCAGACGAAGTGCTGACAGAAGACGGGCTGCCGATGACAGCGCACACGACAAACCGCGTACCGGTCATCTTGACCAAGCACGGCGAAGTGTTGCGCAGCGGCGGTATTTTGGCTGACCTGGCACCGACTATTTTGAAACTGCTCGATGTGGAACAGCCGGTGGACATGACCGGCAAACCGCTTTATTAACAATTGATCGACCAATCAGAAACAACTGCACCTAAACGGGCGCAGCACATTTATTAACCATTGAAAAGGGAGCTGTTGACAATGCCAATTATCACACACATTCAAGCACGCGAAGTACTCGATTCCCGAGGGAATCCGACAGTAGAAGTAGAAGTATTCACAGAAAGCGGCGCATTCGGCCGTGCCATCGTGCCTTCTGGCGCGTCTACTGGTGAACACGAAGCTGTTGAATTACGCGATGGCGATAAGAGCCGTTATCTTGGAAAAGGCGTTCAAAAAGCAGTTGACCACGTGAACAATGAGATTGCTGATGAGTTAGAAGAAAATTATTCGGTTCTTGACCAAGTTTCCATCGACCAAGCGTTGATCGAATTGGACGGAACAGAAAACAAAGGCCGTCTCGGCGCAAACGCTATTCTAGGTGTTTCCATGGCCGCAGCGCATGCTGCAGCCAACTACTTGGATCTTCCTTTATACCAATACCTGGGCGGATTCAATGCGAAGCAATTGCCGGTGCCGATGATGAACATCCTAAACGGCGGCGAGCACGCAGACAACAACGTCGACATTCAGGAATTCATGGTTATGCCTGTTGGAGCTGAATCGTTCCGCCACGCACTTCGCATGGGCGCTGAAATTTTCCACAACTTGAAGTCTGTATTGCAAGAAAAAGGCTATAACACATCTGTCGGAGATGAAGGCGGATTTGCACCGAACCTTGGATCGAACGAAGAAGCTCTTGAAACGATCATGATCGCGATTGAAAAAGCCGGCTTCAAGCCAGGCGCAGACGTCTTGCTCGCTATGGATGTCGCGGCTTCTGAAATTTACGACAAAGAAAAAGGCGTCTATACTTTGGCAGGTGACAACACAGTCAAAACATCGGCTGAAATGGTTGACTGGTATGAAGAGTTGGCAAACAAATACCCGATCGTTTCTATCGAAGACGGTTTAGATGAAAACGACTGGGACGGCTTTAAACTGTTGACAGACCGTATTGGCGAGAAAGTACAGCTGGTCGGCGATGACTTGTTCGTTACAAACACGAAAAAATTGGCGCAAGGCATCGAGCAGGGCATTGGCAACTCGATCCTTATCAAAGTTAACCAAATCGGTACATTGACTGAAACATTTGATGCAATCGAAATGGCGAAACGTGCCGGCTATACAGCGGTCATCTCCCACCGTTCAGGCGAGTCGGAAGATGTAACGATTGCGGATATCGCAGTTGCAACAAACGCTGGCCAAATCAAAACAGGCGCGCCGTCACGTACGGACCGCGTGGCGAAATACAACCAATTGCTGCGCATCGAAGATCAGTTGAACGATACTGCGAAGTACTTGGGCGTTAAAACGTTCTACAACTTAAAGAAATAAGGCTGAATAAATTTTGAGAAGCTGCCGGGAACTTTTCCGGCAGCTTTTTTGTTAGAATGTGGGAAGGCAATGGGCTCGTTCCAGGGGACGCTTTCCGCGGAGTGGGCATCGAGCCTCCTCGTTCGCTACGCTTCCTGCGGGGTCTCTCAAACCCACTTTTTCCGCAGGATTCGCCCTTTCACTCCGCCTTTAGGATAAGTCTTATTAAGACAATCTATGATTTCTTTTTCATGTTCGAACTTAGTGAGAGTGACGCAAAGTTTTCGCAACGGTTTTGCAGAACGACTTGTAAAGAGAATTTTTTTGATTTATCAGGAGAAGAAAATGTCTCTCATAAAGAGATGAGAAATAAATCCGTATAAAAAAGTTGAAATTGTCTTAACCATTTGTATTTTTTAGGCGCTCTATTGCTTGGGGTTTCAATTTTTGGTAAACTAGAGTTTGTTGTGAAGGTTCTTTTCAGGAGGTGGTATTTATGCATACATTGTTAATGACATTACTTCTTATCGTCTCGATCGCTTTGATTGTTGTCGTTCTATTGCAATCAGGGAAAAGTGCAGGCCTTTCAGGAGCCATCTCCGGTGGAGCAGAGCAACTTTTCGGCAAGCAAAAAGCCCGGGGGTTGGATCTTGTCCTTCATCGGGTGACGATCGTTCTTGCTGCCTTATTCTTTATTCTGGCTATCGCCGTAACGAAAGTTTAATGTAGATGCTTATCGCCTGACCATTTAGTGGTTGGGCGTTTTCTTTTAGGTAAAATGCCGGGTGTGGCCGGCATGAAAAATCAACAAATGACGTTGGAGGGAATTTTTTATGCGTATTTCACAGCCTAAACCGTTTTTCTTCGAGCAAGGTCCTCGAGCGGTATTGCTATTGCACGGATTTACGGGGAACTCTGCCGATGTGCGGATGCTTGGCCGCTTTTTGGAAACCAAAGGCTATACGAGCATTGCACCGCATTATGCAGGGCATGGAGTGGCGCCGGAGGAACTGGTGGGCACAGGGCCTGCCGATTGGTGGCAAGACGTGGAGCGGGCCTATCAAACGCTCCTCGACAAGGGCTATACAGAAATTGCTGTTGCCGGATTGTCGCTCGGCGGCGTATTCAGCCTGAAACTGGGGTATACAAAACCCATCAAGGGCATTGTGACGATGTGCGCGCCGATGTACATGAAGTCGACTGACCTGATGTATGAAGGCGTTTTGAAGTATGCCCGCGAATACAAGAATTATGAAGGAAAAGATGATAAGCTTATCGAAGAAGAGATGAGGCGCTTTAAAGAAAAGCCGATGCCAACGCTTGCTGAACTGCGCGAATTGATCGGTGAAGTCCGCGGCAGCGTCGACCATGTATACGCTCCGCTGTTCGTCGTTCAAGGTTCGCTCGATGATGTGATCAATCCTGATTCAGCCAACGTCATCTTTGAAGAAGCAGAATCGGACCATAAGCGCATCAAATGGTATGAACATTCCGGTCACGTGATTACGCTCGACCAGGAAAAAAAGCAATTGCACGATGATATATATGAGTTTCTCGAAACGCTCGACTGGAGCGTGTGAGACGGTATCAAAAGGAGGAGTTAGGATTGGGGAAAAATGAGCAGTCATTAGATCAACGTTTATTGGCTTTTATGCGTGAAGAAGCATACAAACCATTAACCGTTACAGAAATAGAAGAACAGTTTGGTTTTGAAGATGCCGATGAATTTAAGGAATTGGTGAAAACACTCGTCAAGCTGGAGGAAAAAGGGGAATTGGTGCGTTCTCGTGCCAACCGCTACGGTGTGCCTGACCGCATGAACTTGATGCGCGGGAAATTCATCGGACACGCAAAAGGTTTTGGCTTTGTAGCACCTGAAGAAGCCGGCATGGACGATGTCTTTATTCCGCCGACTGAAGTGAATGGAGCGGTGAACGGGGATACCGTCATGATTCGTGTTTCCGAAGGATCGTCGGGAGACCGCCGTGAAGGGGCCATCATCCGCATTCTCGAGCGCGGCACGACAAAAGTCGTCGGCACGTTCCAGGCAAACAAAGGCTTCGGCTTTGTCGTGACAGATGATAAGAAAATGAATATGGATATCTTTATCGCTAAAGGCGATACGCTCGGCGCAGTCGACGGCCATAAAGTCGTCGTGGAAATCACTGGATGGCCAGAAGGACGTTTGTCTGCAACCGGCATGGTCACGCAAGTGCTGGGGCATAAAAACGACCCAGGCGTCGATATTTTATCGATCATCCATAAATACGGCATTGAAGTGGAATTTCCTCAGGATGTACTCGATCAAGCCAATGCTGTGCCCGAGCAAATCGACCCGAGCGATTTGGACGGCCGCCGCGATTTGAGAGACCAACAAATCGTGACGATCGACGGTGCGGATGCCAAAGATTTGGATGATGCTGTACAGGTAACAAAACTTGAAGACGGCACGTACAAGCTCGGCGTCCATATTGCAGACGTCAGCCATTATGTCACGGAAGGCTCGCCGATCGACCGCGAAGCTTACGACCGTGCGACGAGCATTTATTTGACGGACCGTGTGATTCCGATGATTCCACACCGCCTGTCCAACGGCATTTGCTCGCTGAATCCGCAGGTCGACCGTTTGACGCTGTCATGTGAAATGATTTTCAACGACAAAGGCGAAGTGCTGTCGCATGATATTTTCCAAAGCGTCATCAATACATCGGCACGCATGACATATACGGATGTATATGAAATCCTGGAAAAAGACAACGAAGAACTCAAGCAGCAGTATGCAGAGCTTGTCCCGATGTTCGAGCTGATGAAAGATCTTGCAGCCATCTTGCGCCAGCGCCGGATGACGCGCGGCGCCATCGATTTTGACTTTAAAGAATCTAAAGTCATCGTCGATGAAGAAGGCTATCCGGTCGACATCGTTGTCCGTGAGCGGACCGTTGCCGAGCGATTGATCGAGGAATTCATGCTTGCCGCAAACGAAACGATTGCGGAGCATTTCCACCATATGGACGTGCCTGCACTATACCGGATTCACGAAGATCCAAAACCAGAGAAATTGCAGCGCTTTTTCGAGTTTATTACCAACTTCGGAATCGTCGTCAAAGGATCGGGCAATGAAATTCATCCAAAAGCTTTGCAGGAAATCGTCGAATCAATCGCAGGCACACCGGAAGAGCCGGTCGTTTCCACGATGATGCTGCGTTCGATGCAACAGGCGAAATACTCATCGGAAAGCCTGGGCCACTTTGGTCTGTCGACGGAATTTTACACGCATTTCACATCACCAATCCGCCGCTATCCGGATTTGATCATCCACCGGTTGATCCGCACGTATTTGATTGAGAAAGATTTGTCGAAAGCGACAATCGGCCATTGGAGAGCGGAAATGGACGATATCGCAACACATACGTCCGAGCGCGAGCGCCGCGCGGTAGAAGCGGAACGCGATACCGACGCACTCAAGAAAACGCAGTTTATGGCGGATAAAGTGGGCGAGGAGTTTACCGGCATTGTCTCGTCCGTTACGAATTTCGGCATGTTTATCGAGCTTCCGAACACGATTGAAGGCCTTGTACATGTGTCGAATCTGACCGATGATTATTACCAGTTTGATGACCGTCAAATGATGATGATGGGCGAGCGCACAAAGCGTCAGTTCCGCATCGGCGACGAAGTGGAAGTACGCGTCATCGGCGTGAAGCCGGAAGAGTCGTCCATCGACTTTGAAATCGTCGGCATGGTGCAGAATGCGCGCCGTACGCGCAAGGACAGCCCAAAAGTCATCCGCAGCGGAAGAAACGGCGACAGCGGCGACAAGCCGAAAAAAGACGGTAAAAAACGCGGCGAGGGCGGACCGGCCCGCAAGCCGAAAAATGAAAAGAAAAAGTTCTACGAAGGGGCTGCGAAAAAACAGCAGCGCCGCAGCAAGAAGAAATAAAAAAAGCGGCCATGTGCCGCTTTTTCCAACAGTTTGAGGTGAACCGATATGGCCAAAGGAGAAGGCAAAGTTATCGCCCAGAACAAAAAAGCGGGCTTTGACTACTTTATTGAAGAAACAATCGAAGCGGGCATCGTACTGCTCGGTACCGAGATCAAATCGGCCCGCAAAGGCAAAGTCCAATTAAAAGATGCATTTGTCCGGATTCGGGGGGGAGAAGCGTGGATATCCAATATGCACATCTCGCCTTACGAACAAGGCAACCAGTTTAACCATGACCCACTGCGCTCAAGAAAGCTGCTGCTCCACAAAAAGCAGATCAACGGACTGATCGGCGAATCCAAAGTGGACGGCGCATCGATCATCCCGCTCAAGATGTACTTGAAGGATGGGTATGCCAAAGTGCTGATCGGCGTCGGTAAAGGGAAAAAGAAATACGACAAGCGCGAAGACCTGAAAAAGAAAGACGCGAAGCGGGCTATCGACCGTGCGATGAAAGACCACGGGCGTTAAGCTTGAAGTCTTCGGTGTTTTCCCTTATACTGGTTTTAGTACACTGAAGCTTCATCACTTCCGTGTTCTCTTTTAATTGAGGGGACGTTACGGATTCGACAGGGATGGTTCGAGCTTGGGTTGCGCGTCGGAGGATCGGCTCCGTCATCAACGTAACTTATAACAACTGGCAAAACTAACAACAACCTAGCATTCGCAGCGTAAGCTCGGATCTGCTTTATGTATTCATCGCCCATGTGGCTGCATAAAGCTCAACTTTAGTGGGATACGGCGACCGGTGCCGTTTGAGCCGGTTGCAAGAGATTCACAAACTAGTCCAAAGAACGCCTGCTTATCGGCAGACTTTGCGGCGAAACCCCAATAGGTAAGCTACACGCGTAGATGCTCAAGTAACGAAGTCTCTGGACGCGGGTTCGACTCCCGCCGTCTCCATAGAACTTTATGGAGTTTACGAAACGCCAAAATCCTTTTAGAAGGGTTTTGGCGTTTTTTGCGGCTTCAAAAGCGCTGA
>JASKZU010000207.1 GCA_030147455.1 Planococcus sp. (in: firmicutes)
GCAACGGCACCATAATAATCTTTACGAGCATAAAAGCAAAAATAGATGCAAAAGGAACAAAGAAAAACGCGACTTTCCGCTTTCTGAGTCCTGCCACTACCGACAGGACTGTAATGAGGCTCAACAATAGAACCCAAATCATTTACTCACTCCTTCTTTGAAAACGTTATCATTTATTCGTTCGGAAGCCTTAATTTGATTGGTAAGGCTGCCTTCCCACTTCCTTTCCATTTAAAGGATAGTAGCAACTTGCTTTTTTAATTATTCTAAAACTTCTGTTAATTGTCAATGGAGTATTATAATAAGATTTTGATATGATTGACTTTGCAACAGCGTTATTAAATAAAAAAACCGCACTTCCCTAAGCAGGGAGCGCGGTTTGCAATCAAAGCCTTTGTGCATTTTTTTATTCAGAAATATTTTTCCTATCTTTGCATTTAAAGCAGCCGATCAGTCGAACGCTTTTATCAAATTGCCCATTTCCACTGCTGACACAGCTGCTTCATAACCTTTGTTTCCAGCTTTTGTGCCTGCACGTTCAATCGCCTGTTCGATTGTCTCAGTCGTCAGGACACCGAAGATGACCGGAACGCCCGTGGACATGCCGGCTTGTGCAATGCCTTTTGCCGCTTCGCTGCAAACATAATCATAGTGGGTAGTCGAGCCTCTAATGACCGTTCCAAGCGCGATGATTGCATCGTACTTCCCTGTTTCCGCCATTTTCTTCGCTATAAGCGGCAGCTCGAATGCCCCAGGCACCCACGCAGTGTCAATGTTGCTTTTTTCAACGCCGTGGCGCACCAATCCGTCGACTGCGCCGTCCAATAACCGGGAAGTGATAAAATCGTTGAATCGACCCGTTACAATCCCTACTTTTAAATCTGAACCGATTAAATTTGCTTCGTAAACTTTTTCCATTATCTCCAGCTCCTTAGTCAATGATATGCTGCATCCGTTGTTTTTTCGTTTTCATGTATTGCAGGTTGTCTTCAGTTGGCGGAATGATCAGTGCCAGCCGCTCTTCTACTTGAATACCGTATTCCCGCAGCGCTTCGGTTTTGGCCGGGTTATTCGTCAACAAGCGGATATTCGACAAGCCCAAATCCTTCAGCATGAGTGCACATAATGTGTAGTCGCGCATTTCCGCCGGAAAACCGAGCTGTTCGTTCGCTTCTACCGTGTCCAAACCTTGCTCCTGCAGTTCATAGGCTTTCAGTTTGTTCAGCAAGCCGATGCCGCGCCCTTCCTGACGCATGTAAAGGACGACCCCCGCACCTGCCTGTTCGATCAGTTCCAGCGATTTGCTAAGCTGCGCACCGCAATCGCAGCGCCGCGAATGAAAGATATCCCCAGTTAGGCATTCCGAGTGAATGCGGACGATTGGTGCTTCGACTTCCTCCGGACGTCCTTTAACGATGGCCACGTGTTCCTGTGCATCCAGCCGGTTGGAATAGCCGACCATCGTAAAAGCGCCGTAATCAGTCGGCATTTGAACGGTTGATTCACGCGTCAGCAGTGCATCTTTCTCCGTTCGATAAGCATGCAAGTCTTCAATCGTGATCAATTTCAAATCAAATTCGGCAGCCAGCTTTTCCAAGTCGGGCAGCCGCGCCATCCCGCCGTCTGGATTCATGATTTCGCAAATGACTGCGGCCGGTTCGCTCCCGGCAAGACGGGCCAAATCGACAGACGCCTCTGTATGGCCTTGGCGCTGGAATACGCCGCCGGCTTTTGCAACCAACGGGAACACGTGGCCGGGACGTTTGAAGTCTTGCGGCATAGCTGCCTTGTCCAACATTTTCAAGATCGTGCCGGACCGTTCAAATGCACTGATGCCAGTTGAAGCATCCTGATGGTCGATACTTACAGTAAAGGCAGTTTCGTGGTGATCAGTATTCTGGCGGACCATCTGGTCAAGTTTTAGCCGCAATGCAATTTCCTGTGATACAGGCGTACAGATAAGCCCTTTGCCATGCGTGGCCATAAAGTTGATGTTTTCCGGCGTAGCCTGCTCTGCCAGGCACACGAAATCCCCTTCATTTTCCCTCGACTCATCATCCACAAGAATAATTAATTTTCCGGCCTGTAAATCACTTAATGCTTCTTCAATCGTATTTAACATCGGCTGGCTCCTTTAAAATCCATGACGCCGCAAAAAATCGGCATTCATCGGTTGTTTTGGTGCATTTTCCATAAAACGCTGAACGTATTTTCCGAACATATCCGTTTCCACATTCACCTTGTCGCCTGCCTTTTTAACGCCCAGCGTCGTTTCTCCAGCGGTATGTGGAATCAGCGACACCGTCAAATGATTTTCGCTAAGTTCGAAAATGGTCAAACTGATGCCATCGATCGACACCGAACCTTTTACAATCGACTGGGTGAGCAATTCCGGCGGAGCGGCAATATCGATATACAAAGCGTTTTCCTGCGGCCTTTTGCGCAGGATTTTTCCGACGCCGTCGATATGGCCCGATACAATATGGCCGCCGAACCGCCCGCCGGCAGCCATTGCCCGTTCCAGGTTCACCGGACTTGATGAACTCAATCCTGCAAGCGTTGTTCCGTGATAAGTTTCCGGCATGACATCCACTGTAAAGCGGTCGTTCGATAATGCCGTCACCGTCAGGCACACCCCTTCGACTGAGATGCTGTCACCAAGCTTAGTACCTTCAAGAACGGCCTTTGCGTGAATGGTCATTTCCATACTGGACGCACCGCGCTTGATTGCGGCAAGCCGCCCGGTTTCTTCGATGATTCCTGTAAACATTCCTGTCACTCCTTTAACGTGGAAACAATCTTCAAGTCGTCCCCGATTTTTTCCACGCTGCGCATATCCAGCTTGATTCCATCTGCAATTGCAGATGCTTGAAGATCGGCAATTACTGAAACTACTCTACCGGCGCCAAGTATAATCGGCGCAAGGTACGTCACAATTTCATCAACCTGCCGGGTTTTTAAAAAGGCGGTATTGATTTTTTGCCCGCCTTCCACGAGAACCGATACTATGCCATGCTCAGCTAATAGCTGGAGGGCGGCTTCGGCTTCTACCCTCGGCCCATCTGTCTGCAGCACTTTCACATGCTCGGGAAACTGTTCTGCACGCTGAACATCCGCTTCGCTGCCTGTGATGATCCAAGTAGGGGCATCAGGTACTTGAATCACGTGGCTGTGCAGCGGTATGCGCAAGTGAGAGTCTAAAACGATGCGAATCGGCTGTTTCGCAGAATCTGAAAAGCGGTGAGTCAAGCGCGGATTGTCGAGCGCTGCTGTTTGTGCGCCAATTAAAATTGCATCGTGCAACAATCGCAGCTCATGAACATCTTTTTGCACATCAGGACCTGTAATTTTTTCGGACTTGCCATCCTTCACCGCAATTTTCCCATCCATTGTTATCGCGTGCTTTAATGTCACAAAAGGCCGTTTTTTGCGGATAAACGTGAAAAATTTCCGGTTCAATTCAAGCGCTTCTGCCTCGCACAGGCCTACTTCCACCTGGATTCCTGCATTTTGCAGTTTTTTAATGCCGTTTCCTGATACAAGCGGGTTTGGGTCCGATACCGCTACGACTACACGGTGGATACCGGCACGGATAATGGCATCTGCACACGGCCCAGTACGACCGTGGTGGCTGCAGGGCTCAAGCGTCACATACAAATCGGCCTGCTGCGCCGCGCTTCCGGCCATAGCCAGTGCATGGATTTCCGCATGTGCTTCGCCTGCTTTTAAATG
>JASKZU010000252.1 GCA_030147455.1 Planococcus sp. (in: firmicutes)
TACCGGCTCAGCGAAGATACACAGCTCAAAGAAGAACTGGGGATCGGGCAACACGAAAAAATCCTAATTCATGTATCGAACTTCCGAAAAGTAAAGCGAGTGGACGATGTGATCGCCACTTTCGCAAAAGTGCGGCAAAAAGTCGACGCAAAATTGCTGCTGGTTGGCGACGGACCGGAAATGAGCGGGATCCACCAGCTCGTAAAAGATCTGGGAATCGAAACTGAAGTACTGTTTCTTGGGAAACGCGATAAATTAGCAGAACTTTACAGTATCAGTGATGTTAAACTGCTGCTGTCTGAAAAAGAAGCGTTCGGATTGGTGCTGCTTGAAGCGATGGCCTGCGGCGTGCCGGCTATCGGTTCGAAAATCGGGGGAATCCCGGAAATTATCGAGCACGGAAAAAATGGGTTTTTGGTCGAGCTTGGAGACAGTGACGCTGCAGCCCATGCGGCCATCCGAATTTTGAACGATAACGCGCTTCATCGCCGCATGGGAGCTGCCGCACTCCAAACAGCTACCGAAACGTTTGGTTCGAAAAAAATCCTGGCAGAGTACGAAGCGCTCTATGCACGGTTGTTGGATCGTGAATAAAGAGATGAGTGATGCAAAAGCGGTCATTGCGCTCATCAAGCAAGCAGGATACGAGGCCTACATGGTCGGCGGGGCAGTTCGTGACCATTTGCGCGGCGTGGTGCCAAAAGACATCGACGTTGCAACGTCGGCTGCACCCGAACAAGTAAAAGCGTTGTTTGAGCGCACAGTGGACACAGGAATCGAACACGGAACCGTGCTCGTTTTATGGAACGGAACCGGTACTGAAGTAACGACATTCCGCACTGAAAGCGGCTATTCAGACAATCGTCGGCCGGACCAGGTGGAATTTGTCGATTCACTCGAAGAGGATTTACAGCGCCGCGATTTTACAATCAACGCCATGGCGATGACGGAAACGATGGACATCATTGATCCGTTCGGGGGGCAGCAGGACTTGGCTGCCGGCACAATTCGCGCAGTCGGTGATGCAGAAGAACGGTTTCGCGAAGATGCTCTTCGCATGCTTCGGGCTGTCCGCTTCTCCGGGCAGCTGAAATTCGGCATTGAACCGGAAACAGTGCTGGCGATCCGCCGGCACGCAGACCGGATCCGCTCCGTGGCAATCGAACGCATCAAGACGGAACTGGACAAAATCATGGCTTCCACAGCGCCAAGCATCAGCATGAAATATCTTACAGAGACCGGACTGAACAAAGCATTGCCAGCAGGTGAACTGTTTGAAATAGACTGGACAGCTTATCCGCCGGAAAGCGATTCTTTGGCTGGCTGGTTTTATCTGCTTCATAAAAACGGCCAATCGTTCCAAACGGTCGAGAGCTACCGTTTTTCCAATCAAGACAAACAAGACCTGCAGCAGGCGCTGGAAGCGAGCCGGATAAATCATTGGGATGACTGGACCTATTACCAGTACTCGCTGCGCCAGTTGACGATTGCCCAAACAGCCGGGCACCGGCAAGACAGCGTAGCCCAACGCCAAGCCGCATTGCCGGTCCGCTCCAAGTCGGAACTGGCGGTCAACGGGCGCGATTTGATGGAATGGACCGGCCAAAAAGCAGGGCCTTGGCTAAAACACTGGACGCTGCAAATCGAACAGGCTGTTGTTACACGCCGATTGCCCAACGACAAACAACGCATAAAGGAATGGTTTGTGCATGAATATCACCGTCACTCATAAATTGGCAAAACGGCTGTTGGAAGCAGGAGAAGAGCCGGTGTCCGGCCAACAGCTGGCAGAAGAATTCGGCATTTCACGAACGGCCATCTGGAAGCATATGAAAGAGCTTGAAGAAATGGGCTATGAAATCGGTTCTGTCCGGAAAAAAGGCTATCGCATTGAAAAAAGCCCGGATCGTTTGAAAGGTTTTGCCATACAGGCAGGCCTCGGCACGAAACGAATCGGCCAGCGCATTACTTATTTAGAGCAATGTGCGTCAACGCAAATCATCGCCCATCAATTGGCCCAAGAAGGGGCTCCGGACGGGACGGTAGTCATCTCGGAGCTTCAGACAGAAGGAAGAGGCCGGCTAAGCCGCAAATGGGATTCTGCAGACGGCAAGGGCATTTGGATGAGCGTACTGCTTAGGCCGGATGTGCCGCCGCATAAAGCGCCTCAATTTACACTGGTCACAGCTGTCGCGGTCATCCGTGCCATCCGTAAAGTAACAGGGCTCGAACCGGCGATCAAATGGCCGAACGATATTTTGTTTGGTTCGAAAAAAGCAACAGGCATCTTGACCGAACTGCAATCCGATGCTGATGGCATACAGGCGCTCATTATCGGAATCGGAATCAACGTTAACCAGGAAACAGCCGATTTTGACCCGGAAGTGCGGAAGATTGCGACGTCGCTTTATTTAGAAGCCGGGAAAGAGGTAAGCCGTCTCGAACTCGCACAGGACATGCTGCGGAGTTTGGAACTGTATACAGATTTATACATTGCTGAAGGGTTTACTTCGTTAAAGCATTTATGGGAAGCCCATTCTGCAACGATTGGCAAAGCTGTGCGAGCGCGCATGGCCAAAGAAACACTCGAAGGAATCGCTGAAGGAATTACTGAAGACGGTGTGCTTCAGCTTCGGACGGCAGATGGCAAGCTGCATGGCATTTATTCTGCTGATATTGAAGTCAAAGAGTAAATATAGTCAAGTTATCCCGATTCTGCTATAGTGAAAATAATGGGCGGCATCCTTGTGAGCTGCACCAAAAGCACGACAACTAGAATCAATTTTATACGCATCTGCCTTGATCAGTTTTTGACAGGGACGGAGAAAACCGAACTGGAATTTTCTGTCCTTCTGTCTTTTGACAGAAGGGTTTTTATATGGTTTTCTCCTCGAAAAGGAGAGGGAAATATGCAAGTTATCCACACACTGCCGGACATGAAAGATTGGGTTCGGCAGCAAAAAGCAAAAAGGCAATCGATCGGCTTTGTGCCGACGAT
The DNA here is from genome assembly GCA_030147455.1 of Planococcus sp. (in: firmicutes). Lineage (GTDB taxonomy): Bacteria > Bacillota > Bacilli > Bacillales_A > Planococcaceae > Planococcus. Next base: position 2,999 of record JASKZU010000252.1, read on the forward strand.
GGGTTATTTGCATGAAGGGCATATGGCGCTTGTCGAACAAGCGAAAGCTGAAAACGGCCAAGTCGTCCTCAGCATTTTTGTCAATCCGGCGCAATTTGGCCCCAATGAAGATTTCGACCGCTACCCGCGCGATTTTGAGCGCGACAGCAAGCTGTCAGAAAAAGCGGGCGTCGATGTTGTTTTTGCCCCTTCAGCAGAAGAGATGTATCCGCAGCAGTCAAAGCTGTCGATTTCTGCAGGGCCGCTTGCAGACGTTTTATGCGGAGCGAGCCGCCCCGGCCATTTTGACGGAGTGCTGAAAGTGGTGGCAAAACTATTTCACTTGGTGGAATGCGACCGGGCTTATTTCGGCCAAAAAGACGCCCAGCAACTGGCTATCATTGAATCATTTGTCAGGGATTTTAACTTCCCACTGGAAATCCGGCGCGTTTCAACTGTCCGCGAAGAAGATGGATTGGCCAAAAGTTCACGCAATGTGTATTTAAGCGCAAGTGAGCGTGAACAGGCACCTAAGATTTTTGAAGCATTGCAGCTTGGAAAAGCAGCAGCCCAACAAGGGAAGGATCCAGTTTCAGAAGTCCGCAAGCTGATCGAATCAGCAACTGCAGGCACGATTGATTATGTGGAGTTGCTGTCATATCCGGATCTTGCAGAAAGCCCGGCCGGAACGGCCATATTGGCTGCGGCGGTTCAATTCCAGCGGGCCCGGCTGATTGACAATATCATTTTCACATTAAAGGAGAACTGACCTATGCTCAGAATGATGCTCAATTCCAAAATCCATCGCGCGACTGTAACCGAAGCCGATCTGAATTATGTCGGCAGCATCACCATCGATCAAAATCTTTTGGATGCGGTCGGCATGCTGCCGAACGAAAAAGTCCATATCGTCAACAATAACAACGGGGCCCGCTTTGAAACATATATCATTGCTGGAGAACGCGGCAGCGGGGTGATTTGCGTCAACGGTGCAGCAGCCCGCCTTGTGCAAAAGGGCGATATCGTCATTATTTTGTCTTACGGCTATGTGATGGACAAAGATGCAAGAAGCCACAAGCCGACTGTCGCGATCATGGACACCGACAATTCCGTAAAAGAAATCATCCATTACGAACCGGAAGCGACAATCATGTAAAGCTGCTTATCAAACACTGCCTGAAGGATGCACGACATCCCATCAGGCAGTGTTTATTTTTTATGGGGTTCGAGCCGGCTAATGAGCGATGAATATGGTACAATTTTTCGTGAGAGAATCACCTGAGAAAGAGGGGTTATAATGAATTCCCAAAAATTTGTCGTTGTCGATATCGAAACAACGGGCCATTCCCCTGCAAAAGGTGACCGGATCATCCAATTGGCGATGGTAACAATCGAACAAGGCGAAATTATTGATACATATACAAAATTCATCAATCCAAAGCGAAAAATCCCTGCATTTATCCAGGATCTGACCAATATAACAGAACTCGATGTCCAAGACGCCGAGCCGTTTGAAGCATACGCTGAAGATGTATACAGCCGTTTGGAAGGCGCAGTGTTCGTAGCCCATAACATCCACTTTGATTTGCCGTTTTTACAGGCTGAACTGAAAAAAGCGGGTTTGCCTGCGTGGCACGGGCTCGCCATGGATACGGTCGAACTGGCGCGGCTTGTCTATCCGACAGCGTTCAGCTATAAATTGCAGGACATTGCCGCTGAGCAAGGAATCGAGCTGAAAAGCGCTCACCGGGCTGATGACGATGCGGTGGCGACTGCCGAGTTGTTTTTAAAGTCTATCGATGAATTAATCCAGTTGCCGTACGACACACTAGTGCTGCTTCATAAACGGTCATTTGGGTTAAAGTCGGATTTGTCTGGCTTGATTTTCAGCATTACGCAGAAAAAACGCGACAGCCAGGCAGACCGTTTTGGCCGTTTTCGGGGCATCCCGCTGCTGCCGAAGAGCGAAACGCTTACGACAGAACAAGCTGTCTTGCGAAACGGATGGCGCAACGGCCTGGAAACCGTCAAACCTGGCTATGACAAGCGTCCAAGCCAAGTGGCGATGATGAAGGCAATCGACGGGGCCATCCGCGGAAACGAGGAGCTGGTCATCGAAGCATCGACCGGCATGGGCAAAACGCTCGGTTATTTGTTGCCGGCAGCTGCTTATGCGAAAGAAACCGGAAAACAAGTGATCGTCAGTACGTACACAACCCATCTGCAGGATCAGCTCGTCTCAAAGGAAGTCGAGTTGGTTACAGAATTTTTAGGGGCGGATGTCCGCGTCTCGCTTATCAAAGGATTGGCGCACTATATTGATTTGGCGCGCTTTTTTGAAATGCTCCACGGAGAAGACGAGTCCTATGACGAGACGTTCACCATCATGCAAATCCTGGTATGGCTCACCCAAACGCAGACCGGGGATTTGAACGAGCTGAACGTTTCAAGCGGCGGCCAATTGCTTGTTGATAAAGTCAGGCGGTCGCATTTGCGCAAACTAACACGTGACGAACAAGCGGTCGATTTTTACGAGCTGGCGTTAAAGCAAGCAGAACGCGCTCAAATCATCGTGACAAATCATGCGTTTTTGCTGAATCCGCATATGCAGAAAAGGGCAGTGCTGCAAAATGTCGATGCCTATATTTGGGATGAAGCGCACCAAGTCGTCCAGGCTGCGGTTGCCCATAAAGAAAAAACATTTGTCTATACGCAGTGGCGGTATGTATTCGGCCAGTTGGGAACGTTTGACGAAAACCAGCTGTTCGCCAATTTTTACCGCTTGGCGCAGACGCATCGTTTCGCCGGAGTGCCAGACTTGCTGCAAATGGAATCGCTGTATATAAAGTACACGGCGCTGTTTGATGAAGTAGCAAGTGCTTTAGCGCTGGCATTCCAGCAGAAATTCCAGAACAGCCGCCAAAAAAAATGCGCTGCACTGTTGGATGAGCTGACCATCGACCGGGAGCCTTTCCTTAAATTGCTGCGCTTTTTAAACAGCTGGATCGACAACGCCCAAGTCATTTTGCAAAAAGCCGAGCGCTTTACTGAACTAACGATGGCCGAACGGCTCACTGTAGCCGATTTTCGTTATTGGACAGAAGAACTGATTTTAAAAGCGGTGGAATTCAGCGAGATTTTCGTTTTTCCAAAAGAAGATGAAGTGTCATGGATCGAAGGCGACCTTCGCAGCATGCCGACCAGTTTATCGCTGTACAAAAGGCCTTATGAGGTCGTGTCGCTTGTCGACCAAGTCGTCGGGCAAGCACGTGGAAACAAAGCGCTTGTCTGGCTGTCGGGCACGATGAGCGTTCCGTCAAATGAACGGTTTATCGTCAGGCAGCTCGGTATCCCGGAACAGGTGCCGATCCGCAAATTCGAACCCCCCAATTCATTTTACGGCGGGGCGAAAGTATATATTGTGGAAGATATGCCGGATATCCAGCATGTTGCCCAGCAGGAATATATCGAATCGGTGGCAGATGCCGTCATACAAACTGTTCTCGTGACCGAAGGCCGCTGCTTTGTGCTCTTCACTTCACAGGACATGCTCCGGAAAACCGTTGATTTGATACAGGATTCCGGGCTGCTCGACGACTACATGCTATTCGCGCAAGGCATGTCTTCCGGCAGCCGGATGAAGTTGCTGAAGTCGTTCCAGCGTTTTCAGAAATCTGTGCTTTTCGGAACGAACAGCTTTTGGGAAGGCGTCGATGTGCCGGGAGATGCACTGCGTGCCGTCGTTGTCGTCCGACTGCCGTTTACTTCGCCTGAAGAACCGGTGTTCAAGGCGAAATCGCGGATCATTTCAAAAGAAGGCGTTAACCCGTTTCTTCATTATGCACTTCCGGAAGCGGTGCTTCGTTTACGCCAAGGCTTTGGCCGCCTGATCCGCTCCAAGGATGACAAAGGCTTGTTTATCGTATTGGACCGGCGCATCGAAACGAAATCCTACGGGCAGGAATTTTTGCAGGCATTGCCGGATGTCCCGGTAGCGAAAGTGTCTTTGGAAAAGATGGTAACCGATATTGAACATTGGTATAATAAGCAAGGATAAAGCGGGCAGCAATTTGCCCCCAATTGAAAGGAAGTGCCGAACAATGGAGTCCAAAATCGAAGTATTAACGACAGTACAAGTCGACTATCAAGCTGATTTGTACAAAGTGGTCGATGCATTGAACCGGACATTGAAAGACCGTGATTTGATGTTTGGGCTGGCGCTCGATAAAGAAGACCAGTCAAAAGCGGTTTTTACAATCTATAAAACCTAGGTGATTATATGAAAGAATGGACAAAGTTTATTTTTGTGTTTCTCTCGTTTTTGGCAGTTGCCATCGTGGTCATCATTTTGTTCTTGGGCAACAAGCCGTTTTCCGAAGCCGAGCAGTCAGCGATTGACCGTGTAGAAGAGCAGGAGCTTCTTTCAGATGTTGACCGCGCTTACGTATATGCCAGTTCTGTACAATCGGTGACGGTACTTGGAACAGATGAAGAAGGCCGCTTGAAAGCTGTTTTCGTGCCGCAAGAAGGAGAACTTGAGGCACTGCTGCTCGACGGCCAAGTAACGGCTCAGCAAGCGCGTGACATTGTCCAGGGTGATATGGACGTCAAAAAAATCCTTCACACGAGATTGGGCATGGAAACAGCTGGCCCTGTATGGGAGATAGCTTTTTTAAATGAGTCAGACCGCCTGAACTACGTGTATGTACTGGCGGAAGACGGCACTTGGTGGAAACGCATACTGAATTTGTGAAAGGGTTGAGAACATGTTGACATTAGCGAACCGTGTACAAACTTTATCGCCTTCAACCACTTTGGCGATTACAGCAAAAGCAAACGAATTAAAAGCGCAAGGCGTCGATGTAATCGGCCTTGGAGCTGGAGAGCCGGACTATAACACGCCGCAAAACATTTTAGACGCGGCCACCCGTTCGATGCAAGAAGGCAAGACAAAATATACACCTGCCGGCGGACTTCCTGAACTGAAGCAAGCCATTATCGATAAATTGCAGCGCGACCAAGGATTAAGCTATGAAAAGTCGGAAATCATGGTCGGCATCGGCGCAAAGCATGTGTTGTATACCTTGTTCCAGGTATTGCTCAATGAAGGCGATGAAGTTATCATCCCGATTCCGTATTGGGTCAGCTACCCTGAACAAGTGAAATTGGCAGGAGGCGTGCCGGTATACATAGAAGCAACAGCCAGCCAGTCCTATAAAATCACGCCGCAGCAATTGCGTGAAGCCATAACCAGCCGCACCAAAGCAGTAATCATCAATTCACCGAGCAATCCAACCGGCATGATTTACACGAAAGAAGAGCTGCAAGCGCTCGCTGAAGTATGCCGCGAAGCGGATGTGCTGATTGTTTCAGATGAAATTTATGAAAAGCTGATTTACGGAGATGCTGCGCACACGTCGATTGCGGAGCTGTCAGACGATGCCAAAAACCGCACGGTGCTCATCAACGGCGTTTCGAAATCACACTCGATGACAGGCTGGCGTATCGGCTATGCCGCAGGAGATAAAGAACTCATCAAAGCGATGACAGACCTTGCTAGCCATTCTACTTCAAATCCGACAACTACTTCGCAGTACGCAGCAATTGAAGCTTATAATGGCCCACAGGATGCTGTCGAAGAAATGCGCACGGCATTCGAAAGCCGCCTGGAAGCTATCTTCCCGAAACTTGAAGCGATTCCAGGATTCAAGGTCCTGAAGCCGCAAGGAGCGTTTTATTTACTGCCGGACGTTTCTGAAGCTGCAGAAAAAACCGGTTTTTCTTCTGTTGATGAATTTGCGCAGGCGCTGCTCGAACAAGCGAATGTGGCGGTCATTCCAGGTTCAGGATTCGGCGCGCATGCAACGATGCGCTTGTCCTATGCCACATCACTTGAATTGCTCGAACAAGCAGTGGAACGCATTGCGCAATTTGTTAAAGAAAACTGGAAAGAATAAGCATGATACATTTGGAGGCTGTTAGATAGATGAAAAAAATTACTATTGCCGAGATGGCAAAATATAACGGACAAACAATTAAATTAGGCGCTTGGATCGCCAACAAACGATCCAGCGGAAAAATCGCTTTTCTTCAGCTGCGTGACGGCTCTGGGTTTGTCCAGGGCGTTGTAGTCAAAGCGGAAGTCGGCGAAGAGGTATTTGCACAGGCAAAAGCGCTGACGCAGGAAACGTCGCTTTATGTGACGGGTGAAGTAAAAGAAGATGAGCGCTCTGCATTTGGCTATGAACTTGCCATTACAGGCATTGAAGTGATCCATGAAGCAAAAGATTTCCCGATCACGCCGAAAGAGCACGGTACTGAATTTTTAATGGACAACCGCCATTTATGGCTGCGTTCAAGAAAACAGCATGCCATCATGAAAATCCGCAACGAAATCATTCGTGCAACCTACGAGTTTTTCAACGACAACGGATTTGTCAAAGTAGACCCGCCGATTTTAACGGGTTCATCTCCTGAAGGCACATCCGAACTATTTGCCACAAAGTACTTTGATGAGGACGCATATTTATCGCAATCCGGCCAATTGTATATGGAAGCGGCTGCGATGGCACTGGGCAAAGTATTTTCATTCGGCCCGACGTTCCGTGCTGAAAAATCCAAAACGCGCCGCCACTTGATCGAATTCTGGATGATCGAGCCGGAAATGGCATTCGTGGAACATGCAGAAAGCTTGGAAGTACAGGAGCAATACGTATCACATATCGTGCAATCCGTGTTGAAAAATTGTACACTAGAGCTCGAGCGTCTCGGCCGCGATACATCGAAACTTGAAAAAATCAAGGCGCCGTTCCCGCGCGTCACTTACGATGAAGCGATCCAATGGCTGAATGCCAATGGATTTGACGACATCGAATGGGGAGAGGATTTCGGGGCGCCGCACGAGACGGCTTTAGCCGAAAGCTATGATATGCCAATCTTCATTACACATTACCCGATCGGCATCAAGCCGTTCTATATGCAGCCGCATCCAGAACGCGATGACGTGGTCCTATGTGCAGACATGATCGCGCCGGAAGGCTACGGTGAAATTATCGGAGGGTCTGAACGGATCCACGATTACGAACTGATGAAACAGCGCATCCAAGAGCACAATTTGGACGAAGCCGCATATGATTGGTATTTGGATATCAGCAAGTACGGAGCCGTTCCGCACTCTGGTTTCGGGCTTGGCCTCGAACGGACAGTAGCATGGATCAGCGGGGCGGAACACGTCCGCGAATCGATTCCATTCCCGCGCCTATTAAACCGTTTGTATCCGTAAGAAAAAATTATTCAAAGACAACTAGAAATTTGCATACAGAAAGGTGGTTGGGATATGAAACAATCTGACCGATTGCAGCAGTGGATCGAGCAGGGGAATGTGACCATTTCCCAGCTTTTTTTTCAGTTTTACCGGCGCTTGAAAGTCAGCGATGAAGAAGCGATGCTGCTGATGCAGATCCATTCTTTCCAGCAGGCAGGCAATGCATTTCCAACGCCTGAAGAAATCGCTTCCCGCATGTCGGCCTCTCATAATGATGTGACGACGATGATGCAAAAGCTTATGCAGCAAGGTTATATGTCGATTCGCCAGGACACGGTGGACGGCATGCTGACCGAAATCATTTCCCTGCAGCCATTATGGGGAAAATTGGCTGAATGCTTGGAGCTGCAAGCGCAAACCGAAAAAGAGCATACGCAAAAAGAGCTGGAAGGCGAGGTCTTCCAATTGTTTGAACAGGAGTTTGGGCGCTTCCTGTCGCCAATGGAAATCGAAACAATTTCTATGTGGATGGACCAGGACGGCCATACACCGGATGTCATTCGCATGGCATTGAAAGAAGCGGTTATCGCACAAAAAATCAGCTTGCGTTACGTTGACCGTATTTTGTTCGAGTGGAAAAAGAAAAACATTCGCACATCAAGCCAAGTAACGCGCCATGCCAGTTCGTTCCGTGAAAAAAATATCCGCATCCAGCCGCAGGAAAGCACCGCTAAAAAAGTGCAGTTCTATAATTGGCTGGAAGAGCGGAGCTAGCAGGTGATTCCATGATGACCAAAAAAGAATGGCTCTATTGTCTCGAAGAAATGGACCATATGTTTCCAGACGCCCATTGCGAACTGATTCACCGCAATCCTTTTGATTTAGTTATCGCTGTATTGCTTTCGGCGCAGTGCACCGACAAACTCGTCAATAAAGTGACAGCAGATCTTTTCCAGAAATACCACACGCCGCAGGATTATCTTTCTGTCCCGCTCGAGGAATTGCAGGATGATATCCGGTCGATCGGCTTGTTCCGGAACAAAGCCAAAAACATTCAAGCGCTTAGCCGCATATTGATCGAGCAGCACGACAACCGTGTGCCGGAAGACCGCGACTTGCTGATGGCACTGCCGGGAGTCGGGCGGAAAACCGCCAACGTAGTCGTATCAGTAGCGTTCAACAAACCGGCACTTGCTGTGGATACGCATGTAGAACGTGTATCCAAAAGGCTCGGGCTGTGCCGCTGGAAAGATTCACCTTTGCAAGTAGAAGAAGCAATTATGAAAAAAACACCGGCCGAAGACTGGTCGAAGACGCATCATCAAATCATCTTTTTCGGCCGCTACCATTGCAAGGCGCAAAATCCTGGATGCCATGTCTGCCCATTGTTCGATAATTGCCGTGAAGGCAAAAAACGCGATAAAAAAGGGCTTGTTAAACATGACGCTGTCTCGAAAATCAATTGATTTCGCAACGGCTCCTTATTTTGAGAAGTGGAAAGAACTGGCGATAGACCTCCATGGCTGTTTGACAGAGCGCAAGGAAGATTGCCGAAGTTTAGTCGAATCGGGCCATCATTTGTATAAAGACCTGCAAAGCCTATTAGCCAAAATGTTTGGTGAAAATCGGCCAGCTCCGCTGAACGAAGAGGACAGGCTCGCATTCGTGATGAACTCGCGCAGTACGCATGCTGCTTACCGTCAGCTGGAGCAGCTGTTTGCAGAACTGAAAAAGAAAGTGGCGCGCGAGAAGATCCGTTATCCGGAAGACCGCTAGAAATAGCAAAGTGAAAGATCAAAGCCGATACACTAACACACGGAAACTTGTTTCCGTGTGTTTTTTTGATTCAAAAAACCCCT
>JASKZU010000267.1 GCA_030147455.1 Planococcus sp. (in: firmicutes)
CGATCAGTAAAGCGATCGAGAAATTCGTAATCGATGGTGCACCGAAAATCAACAAAGCCAATACCACGAGGAATACAGTCACAACCGTGTTGACGGAACGCGTCAATGTTTGACGAAGCGACGTGTTGACCACTTTCGCCAACTGCTCTTCTGTTTCGACTTTCTTCACGCGTCGAAGGTTTTCGCGGATCCGGTCAAACGTAACGATCGTATCGTTGATGGAATACCCGATAATCGTCAGCACTGCCGCAATAAACGTCATATCAACTTCCAATTGGAAAATGCTGAATATCGCGATGATAAAGAAGGCATCGTGCAGCAAGGCAACGACAGAAGCCACGCCCATGCGCCACTCGAAACGGAAAGCGACATAGATGATGATGCCGACCGCTGCGATGGCGAGGGCCATAATGGCATTTTTCACGAGTTCACGGCCGACCGTGTCGGAGACCGTCGAGACGTTAGGCTCCATTCCGTATTCGTCCATGGCTGCTGTTTTCAATGTATTGATGTCTTCCTGGCTAAACTCTTCGCTATAGCGCACAACGCCAATCGAAGAATTATCGCCGGACATCACAATGCTCGATGAAGGATAACCGGTATCATCCAAGAATGTTTCCAATTGGTCTTTCGACAATTGCGAATCAGAAGCGATTTCGACGCGTGTACCGCTTGAGAAATCAATTCCGAGATTTAACTGGAAGACCGACAATGCGATTGCGCCGGCAGCAATGAGCGCAAGCGACGCCGTGAAGAATTTGCGGCGGTTGCCGGCAAAGTCGAAGCGGTCGTAAGGCGTCGTCAAATCCGTAATGTGCAGGTTTTCTTCTTTTTTATGAACCTTGTTTTTCGACAGCCCGAACCAGCCGGGCTTGTTGTCGAGAAGCCCGCTGCCCACAATTAAACCGAGCAAAAGGCGGGATCCCCAGACAGCAGTCAGAAAGCTGGCCAAAATGGAAATGATCAACAAGGTCGCGAAGCCTTTGACAGAGCTGATGCCGAAATAAAACAAGACAACAGCTGCCAATAGGGTCGTGATGTTGGCATCGATAATGGCCGAGAACGAAGACCTCGCGCCTGTGCGGAACGCGTCCTTGACCGATTGGCCGGTTCGAAGTTCCTCGCGGATCCGCTCATAGGTGATAATGTTGGCATCCACCGCCATCCCGACGCCAAGCATGATGGCCGCAATACCCGGCAGCGTCAAGACGCCGCCGATCCATTCGAAGATCAAGATGATCAGGTAAACGTACGCCGACAGTGTAACAACTGCAATAGCTCCAGGAAATCGGTAAAACAGCAGCATGAAGATGAGTATCGCTGCAATCCCGATGCCGGCAGCAAATGTAGTCTGCGTCAATGCCTGCTCACCAAATTGGGCGCCGACTGAAGTCGAGTAGATTTCCTCCAGCTTGACCGGCAATGCCCCGGCATTCAAGATTCCGGCCAAATTCTGTGTTTCCTCCACAGTAAAGGCACCGGATATTTCTACGGTCGGTGAATTGATTGTCTGGGAAACACGCGGATCGGACACAAATTTCGGATCCGGCTTCAGGCGTTCTTCCTGATAGGAATCGACGCCTTCTTCAAAGTCCATCCAAATAACCAGAACGTTGTCAGGCGCCGGTTTTTGGGATATTTCGCTCGTCACTTGGGCAAATGTCCCGGAATTGTTCAATTCGAGTGTAACGATCGGCTGACCATCCTGGCCGAATGTGCCAGTAGCGCCGCCTTGCTTTAAATCATTACCGGCGAGCATGACGTTGTCGTCTGCGTCGCGGAACGACAAGTTGGCTTCAGTGGACAGCAACTCACGGGCAGTCGTTTGATCTTCCACGCCTGCCAGCTGGACACGGATGCGGTTGCCGCTTTCGATTTGAATGCTCGGTTCACTGACGCCGAGCACGTTGATCCGGTTCATCAGCGCTTCGGTCGTATCCGAAACGACCGCATCCGTGATTTCCTGGCCGTCTTCAAGCGGTTCTACCTGGTACAGCACTTCAAAACCGCCCTGCAGATCAAGGCCGAGTTTGACATCTTTGGCAATCGGCATACTGGTGGTGCCGATCAGCCCGACGAGCAGAAATAACAGCAGGAAAAAGGCGATGATGCGAGATCTTGCTTTCATATGTATGGTTCCTCCTCAATGTAGCACACAGCACTTTTATTATCGGTGACGTGTTTTAAGCTGTCAAATTCCACGCGGTTTGCTCCGCGCCGGATGCAGAAGCTGCTGCAGGTCTGCCATGCTTTCTTCCGTAAAAAAATCAGCTGTTTTGAATGCTTCGACCTGATGATAAGCGACAAATTCAGAAGCGGTCAATTCCATGATGTCCGACACCATTTCGTGCAGGCGCATGGCGGCCACTTTCTTTTTCTTCCACTTTTTCTTCAGGCAAAAATCCCACAATGCTTCCGGCGTGAATGTTTCGTACTGCAGGTAAGTAAACTCACTGCATTTGCTTTCGAGCGCCGGCAGCACTTGCTTGTATTTTTCCGGATAACTGTCCATGGTGGTTCCCCTTTCGGCAGTTCTAACTCCATTGTACCTGCCAAATGGAAATTTTAGAACAATCGCTTTAAAATTTTTGGAAAATTGTTAAATTTATTTATCTTATCTTTATGAAGGCATTACTGCGCAAGTCTTCTATTGACAAAAAAAACGCCTCCCGAGAGGAAGACGGTTTTTTGCGGTTTGTTATTCGACGATGCGGGCGATTGCCTGGCGTTCAAACTGCAAACGCGT
>JASKZU010000081.1 GCA_030147455.1 Planococcus sp. (in: firmicutes)
GTTAAATTGGAGCAGGGTAACCTTGCGTGATCAAAGTTGCGACAGTGAAAGCACCGAAAATAACAAAAGTACCTAAATTAAATACAAAGCCTAAGAATTCTTTGTTTTTCAGTGTTTGAACTGTCCCGATTGCAGCGAGAACTGCTGTAAGGCCAAAAATAATCATCAAAATCCAACTCATGTGGTGACACTCCCTTCAACTTTAACAGCCAGTGCCGTCTTCTACTCTTTCCATTGTAAAGAAATTCCGTAAATTTGTCGAGCGGTAAAAATGTCATTCTCTTGAACAAGCCGCAGGCCTTAGCATGATATACTGGTGATGAGGTGAAATTATGTTGAAAATTGAACGGCTTGAATTGGGGCCTGTACAAACCAATTGCTATATCGTTTCAAATCAGGCGCAGCAATGCCTTATTTTTGATCCAGGCGAAGAAGCTCAAAAAATCGAGGCCTTGTTAAAGCGCAAACAGCTTCAGCCGCTGGCGATCTTACTGACACATGCCCATTTCGACCATATTGGGGCAGTAGAAGAACTGCGCGCAGCGCACAGCATACCCGTGTATCTTCACCAAAAAGAACGGGACTTTCTTGCATCGCCGAAACTGAATGGATCAGCTAAATATGCGGCAGTGCCGGATTACCGGGTCTCCCCGGCAGACCACTGGATAGCAGATGAATCAGAGCTTGCAGTCGGCCCGTTTCAGCTAACGTTATTCCATACACCCGGACATTCACCGGGCAGTGTATCTTTTTACTTTGCAGAAGACCGCTTTGCCATTGTCGGAGACACGCTGTTTGCGGGCAGCATCGGCCGTACTGATCTAGCGGAAGGTTCTGAACCTCTCCTGCTTCAATCGATTCGCCAGTCGTTGCTGACGCTGCCGGAAGAGACGTTTCTGTTCCCGGGACACGGCCCGGAAACTACGCCAAAGCAGGAAAAGGCGCATAATACGTTTCTTCGTCTATAAATGCCCATAAAAAAACGGCCCTGAGAGGCCGTTTTTTAGTCGTATTCAAAATTAATTAATGGCCTGCTCCTGGAACGTGAATGAACGTAGAGTAGTAAGTGAAACCTACGAAGAAGACTGTCAGGTAGGCTGCAAAAATATACATATACATGCGTTCAGAGATGTTTAAGTATCCAAGAAGAACGAAGAAGCCGGTATTGGCAACCATCAACAATGATACTTCTACCATATCGCCGACGTAAAATAAAATTGCAAAGATTCCAGTCCACCATCCCATTAGTTTGAACATATTATCCATGGGTAATCCCTCCTTTGCCACTACACAATAATCTCCTATTCATTATATAGGAAGAAGAGCCGGTGTGTAAACAATGACTTCGTGCGACTTTGTGACAAAGCGGTGTAGACGGCTATGCGGCACAGCGGGAACGGTGAAAAGATGGGCTCGAAACAGCAGATTTGCCGCGTAACGGCGGACCAAATAATTATTTTGCCCAATTCGATTTTCAACCGCCCGGACACCGCCTATACTAAAGGCGAGCAGAGAGGCAGCCTCTGCTCTGAAACCCGGACAGGAGGTGAACATGCAGGACATAATCGAGCGCCGTTGTTTTGATTTGCTGGAGTCGGCGGTCAAAGCCCGAACAACCGATATCCACATTCGGCCTGAACCTGCCGACTACAGCATTACGTACCGGACGCATCAGCAGTTTGAACCGGTCACGCGAATCCCCTTTGACCTGGGCGATCGGATGATTGCCTACTTCAAGTATTTATCCCTTTTGGACATGAGCGAAAAGCGCAAGCCGCAAACCGGCTCTTTCCATCTTCAAATGAACGGACATCCCCAACATTTCCGGATCTCCACGCTTCCTTCTGTGTTAACAAAAGAAAGCATAGTCATCCGCATCATTCCGGACAGCACGGCGCTATTTTTGGACGAGCTCGCGGCTTTCCGCGATTCGGCCCGTTTGCTGGAAAAGCTGGCAAGCGAGCGGCAAGGGCTTATTTTGCTGACAGGGCCGACAGGATGCGGCAAATCCACTACGCTGTACTCGCTCTTGCGACACTGCTGCGAACGCCTAAAACGCAACGTTATTACACTCGAAGACCCTGTAGAACGGCAAAATCCGGCGTTTCTGCAAATTCAAGTAAACGAAAAGTCAGGCATGACTTATGCCGCCGGGCTAAAAGCCATCTTGCGGCATGATCCGGACGTCATCATGATCGGCGAAATTCGCGATGCAGAGACCGCGGAAATCGCTGTGCGGGCTGCACTGACGGGGCACTTGGTTTTATCGACGATTCATGCCAGGCATTCGGTCGGCTGCCTGCACCGGCTGCACGATTTGGGCATCCCTTATGAGGATATGCTGCAGACGCTCATCGGGGTTGCTGCGCAGAAAATCGTGCCCATTTACGAAGACATGGAGCAACTGCAGTCCAATTACCGGGCGCTTTATGAAATCCTCTGCGGAGACAGCCTTCAACAAGCGATCCGTTCTGCCAAGCAGCAGCAGGATTATGAACTGCCGGTTCATTTGTCATTCGGCGGCCAAATCCAGGAAGGGGTGAGAATCGGTGCGCTTCACGCTGATTCCGATAACTAAACGCCTCCCGTTCCGGGAACGCGCCCAGTTTTTAGTGCGGCTGTCGGCTTTGATGGCAGAAGGCTATTTGTTTCCTGTAGCGTTGACGCTTTTATTGCCGATGCACACGGACCGGGCGGACGATGCCCTGAGCGGCATGGATCGTGTGCTGAAAAACGGCGGAAACGCAGCGGAGGTGCTGAAGTTTCTCGGGTTTCGTGAACGGGTTTTGTTTCCGGTTGAAATTGCGGAGTTTCATGGCCGTCTCGGCGAAGCGATCCACGGCATCGCAGCAGGGTTCAAAAGGACGCAGGACGTTCAGAAAAAACTGCAGAGCATTCTCATTTACCCTATTTCACTGCTGTTTCTTACAGCTGCATTGTTTTTGTTTTTCAGAACCAATTACGTGCCAAGTTTAACGGCGCTCATTTCATCGCTGCAACGCGGCGGCGAAGGGCAAGGGGTGCCGGTATATTTACTGCGGATCCCGGATCTGTTTATCGGGATACTGCTGATTTTCGGGCTTTTTGCCATCGGATACCGGTTTTATGTCAAATCACAGCCGGTTCATAGGCAATTGGCGCTTTTTCTGCTTTTGCCCATCATCGGCCCGTCAATGCGCCTTTATTGGTCGCATTTGCTTTCACGTGAACTCGGCACGCTGCTGCACAGCGGCATTTCATTGCAAGAAGCGCTTCAACTGCTTGAAAAGCAGCAGCACCACGTGATGATCAGCCATAT